>CAYZUZ010000132.1:0-4596 GCA_964481795.1 uncultured Cryomorphaceae bacterium | reverse complement strand
GAAATGATTGCACTTGAAACCTTAGTAGAAATTTGAGCCATGCTAAACATAGGAAGAAGGGCTATAGAAAGCCACATAAACTTTTTCATAAGATGTAAATTTTAGATTTTAGGGTACCTTTAGTTTTAGGTTAAAAGTTAAAATGCAAAGTAAACCATTAAAGTAAAAGCACCCAAGTAAGTTTGTAAAAATTTAATATGTGCCACTATTAGCCAATAAATATGCCATTTATATCCATGTATCTTTTACCTTCAACTAAAAATCTCCACAATAGTGAATCGGTAAGGCCTCAACTCAGATATTCTTCGAGGAGAATTTACACATCATATTAAAATTAAATTAAATTAAACACAGAATAAAAAACTTCTCATTCGAATTATTTGCCTAATTTTGAAACATTTAGCCAACTAGTACTTTATAATCATTTAAGTAAAAAAAACATATAGTGTTAATTTTAACTAAATGAGCTACATGAAAACCGATTTACCGAGGCCACCACTGGCTCATTGTGTAACAAAAGTCATTTTTGACTTCAACAAAACGACCCCACCTTTGCAACAGAATTAAAAATGAATCATACAGAAATAAACATGAAGATAGAACAAATTTATACCGGATGCTTGGCCCAAGGTGCCTACTATATTACCAGCAATGGCGAAGCTGCTATCATTGACCCTTTGCGTGAAATACAACCCTATTTGCAGCGCTTAGAAAAAGATGGTGTTCAACTCAAATATATATTTGAAACGCATTTTCATGCCGATTTTGTTTCCGGACATATAGATTTAAGCAAAACTACAGGTGCTTCAATGGTTTTTGGCCCCAATGCCAATCCTGAATATGAAACCATTATAGCCACAGATGGACAACTTTTTAAGGTGGGTGATATCACAATCAAAGCCTTGCACACACCCGGTCATACTATGGAAAGCACCACCTATTTATTGATAGACGCAGAGGGTAAAGACCATGCTATATTCTCAGGCGATACTTTATTTATAGGTGATGTAGGCCGCCCCGACTTGGCGCAAAAATCTGCTAGCATGACCCAAGAGCAGTTGGCTGCTACACTTTTCCACTCGCTACGCACCAAAATAATGACCTTAGCCGATGAGGTAATCGTTTATCCTGCGCATGGAGCAGGCAGTGCTTGTGGCAAAAACATGAGCAAAGAAACTGTATCCACAATAGGCGAGCAAAAGAAAAACAACTACGCTCTACGTGCAGATATGACAGAGCAAGAATTTGTAAGAGAAGTCACCGATGGATTATTGCCTCCTCCAGGATATTTTGGGATGAACGTAGCCATGAATAAAAAAGGTTACAATAGTTTTGAAGATGTTTTAAATCAAGGAATGAGGGCACTTAATGCTACAGAATTTGAAGTAGCTGCCGAAGAAACAGGCGCTTTGATCTTAGATACAAGAAATCCAGCGGAATTCTGGCAAGGATTTGTACCACAGTCGGTAAATATCGGTCTCAATGGCGACTTTGCCCCTTGGGTAGGTGCACTTGTGGTAGATGTAAAACAACCCTTATTATTGGTAACCGACCCAGGCAAGGAGGAAGAGGCTGTAACGAGATTGAGCCGCGTAGGTTTTGACCATGTGCTCGGACACCTTGATGGTGGTTTTGAAACTTGGAAAAATTCAGGTAAAGAAATAGATAGCATACATAGGATAAGTGCTGAAAAATTCAGTGCTGAATATGAGCATGGCACACACAAGGTGGTAGATGTGCGCAAAGAAAGCGAATATGCTGCAGAGCACGTAGAGGATGCTTATAGCCGACCATTGGCCTACATCAATGATTGGGTTAAAGATGTAAACCCACAAGAACATTTTTATCTACACTGTGCAGGAGGCTATCGCAGTATGATGGCAGCCAGCATATTACAAGCACGTGGCTACCGCAATTTTACCGAAATAGATGGCGGATTTAATGCCATTGCCAAAACAGGAGCTGTGCCCAAAACAGACTTTGTATGTCAAAGTAAAACTCAATTTTAAACCCAATAACCTAAAAATAAATAAAACATGTTAGGATTTTTAAACAAGCTCTTTGGAGCAGGAGGCAATAATGAAATGCTAGCCAATGCTATAGCTAAAGGCGCATTTTTGGTAGATGTACGCACACCTGGCGAATTTGCCTCAGGTAGCGTAAAAGGAGCGGTAAACATTCCTTTAGATAAAATTGGCAGCCAAGTAGCTAAATTTAAAGGCAAAGAAAACATCATCGTTTTCTGTAGAAGCGGTGCAAGGAGCAGTCAGGCTCGTTCTATTTTAGAGTCTAAAGGAATACAAAATGTGATCAATGGCGGTCCTTGGACTCAAGTTAATCAGTATATTAGCAAATAATCTAAACAAATCATCATGAAAAAGAACATGGGACTTACCGACCGAGTTATTAGAATCATCATAGCTTTGGCTATTGGCGGACTTTACTTTGGCGGTGTTATCACAGGAACACTAGCGTGGGTATTGATAGGCTTAGCTGCCATCTTTTTACTTACCTCTTTTGTTAGTTTCTGCCCTTTATATATGCCTTTTGGTATCAAAACTTGTAAAACAAATAAAGTATGACAATGACGATTGAAGTAGAAAACATCAAATGTGGTGGTTGCATGAATACCATTAAGAAAGAATTATTGCAAATAGCTGGTATTCAAGATGTGAACATCACCAAAGAAGAAGATAAAATCGATATTACGGGTGAGGTAAACCGAGAATTGATTATTCAAAAATTAGCAACGCTTGGCTATCCTGAAAAAGGCAACAACAATCTTTTGCACAAAGCAAAATCTTATGTGAGTTGCGCAGTAGGTAGAATGGGCTCTGAATCATAAAACAATGGAAATCATTAAGTTAAAAAAATGGCTCCTCATTGGGGCAGGTTTGGGTATGCTCGGAGGTTTCCTCTATTGGAAATTTGTGGGTTGCTCCTCGGGTTCGTGCAGCATCACATCGAGCCCCTACATGAGCACACTCTATGGTGGCATCATGGGTGCTTTGCTCTTTGATCTCAAAAAAACAGATAATTCAAAAACTTCAGAAGAAAAATGACATTTTCAGAAATGATAAAAGGCGACAAGCCCGTTTTGGTAGATTTTTTTGCTACCTGGTGTGGACCTTGTAAAATGATGGCGCCCATACTAGATAATTTAAAACAAAGTGTAGGCGACAAAGCACATATCATCAAAATTGATGTAGACAAAAATCCAGCTGCTGCCCAAGCTTTTCAAGTAAGTGGAGTACCTACCCTTATTATTTTTAAAAAGGGTGAAGTGGTTTGGCGTCAGAGTGGCGTATTGCCCGAGCATCAATTGGTAAAAGTATTGGAGCCTCATTATTAATATTTTTAATAAAAATCGAAAAGAAAAATGATGGAGTGGATTAAAGAACCTTGGCCTTGGTATATAGCTGGGCCACTTATTGGCCTTACAGTGCCTATTTTATTGCTGATCGGTAACAAATCTTTTGGGATATCTTCCTCTATGCGACACATTTGCGCAGCTACAATTCCGGGTAAAATACCCTTTTTTCAATACGATTGGAAAAAAGAACGCTGGAATTTATTTTTTGTAGCGGGCGTATTTCTAGGAGGATTTTTGGCAGTAAGCCTCATTCCTAATGAAAATGCCGTAGTAGTACACCCTCAATTAAGCGCTGATTTACAAGAAGTTGGAATAAATAACTTAAACGGTTTGGTTCCCGATCAATTGTTTAATTGGGGTAATCTGCTTACCCTAAGAGGATTTTTGATGATGGTAGTGGGTGGATTTTTAGTGGGCTTTGGTACCCGCTATGCTGGCGGATGTACAAGTGGCCATGCCATCATGGGACTATCTACCTTACAATGGCCTTCGCTTGTAGCAGTTGTATTTTTTATGTTGGGCGGTATTGTCATGTCAAATTTCTTATTGCCCATAATTTTAGCTTTATAATTGATTATGAAAGAGATAGTAAATAGTTTTGAAGAAATTAAATATCGTGCCCCTCAATCAAAAAAAGGTCACGATGCAGCAGAAGATGTAAGGCACCTAGATGCTATTTGTACCAATGAATCTGAAATTAAGCACAAATGGTTCAACAACCTAAAATACGCTTTGGTAGGTATTGGTTTTGGACTCATCTTCGTAAAAGCTGAGGTCATTAGCTGGTACCGAATACAAGAGATGTTTCGCTTTCAATCGTTCCACATGTATGGCATCATTGGTAGTGCCGTAGTGGTGGGCGCTTTGTCTGTTTTTTTGATTAAAAAATTCAAAATCAAAACCCTAGAGGGTGAAAGCATCTCATTCAAGGACAAAACATTCAACAAAGGTCAAATTTATGGAGGATTGTTTTTCGGATTGGGGTGGGCCATGACGGGTGCTTGCCCAGGTCCCTTGTACGCTCAAATAGGTGCTGGTGCCACAGTCATTGTGGTAACTTTACTCAGCGCTATTTTAGGCACTTACGTATATGGAATGCTTAGAGAAAAACTCACACCCTAGCCAAACGCCATGTTACCAAACTTAAAAAAAACCCTGTGCCTGACCTGAGGCCACTGAAAAAGTATCTCTTTTTCAAAGGCAATAATTAAAAGCCATCATCT
>CAYZUZ010000131.1:0-4597 GCA_964481795.1 uncultured Cryomorphaceae bacterium | reverse complement strand
CTTGCTGCTGCTGTTGTTGCTGTTGCATCATATAACTCAGGGCTCTATTGAGGTTATAACGAGGTTCTCTATCATTGGGATTCAATTTGATAGAGTTTTTATAAGCTTCAGCGGCTTGTTTATAATCTTGTTTTTGCATGTAAGCATTTCCCAAATTATGATACGCTTTGGCTTTGTCGGGGTCATTTTGAAGTTTTTGGGTAGCTAGTTTTAATTGTTCGATGGCTTCATCATATTTTTCCTTTTTTAAATAGGTGTTTCCTAGGTTGTAGTTTCCTTCACCGCGTTGCTTTTCTGCATTTAATTCCTCGGCCTTGATGTATTTTTCAGCGGCTTCATCCCACTTATTCTGTTCAAAATTTTTATTGCCTTCGTTTATTTGCTTTCTATATTCTCTTTCTTGGGCAAAACTGTGAATCCCCATCATTGCAATCAATATGCTGAAAATCCATTTATTCATAGTTGTTGTTTTTTGGGGTTAAACTTGTTTCTTAACCATAGTAGCCAAGGTAATGACGCATCCAGCAGCAATAAATCGATAAGCCATAGCAAAATACTTAACAATAGAGGGTAAATAAAAACGCTCTGATATTCAGAAAAATACGTTTTTTCATAGGAGGTTTTTTTCGCTTTGCCTGCAGTTTCTTTTATAAAACTCAATGCATTGTTGCTGTTGTTTCCCAAATGATAGCTTCCCCCTGTTTCTGTGGCAATCACCTTAAGTACGGTAGGGTCTAGTCTTGTAACTACTACATTGCCTTCGGTGTCTTTTTTGTAACCAGGCCCTGCTCTTTCTTGCACAGGGATAGGCCCTCCTTGGCCTGTGCCTAGGCCTATGCTGTGCACCACCGCACCTACATCTTTTACCGCTCGGATGCCTTCATCTACACTTCCTTCGTGGTCTTCACCATCAGAAATAAGGTAGATAAGCTTATCGGAAAGTGAGCTGGAGTTGAAAAAACCAGCGGCAAGTGATAAAGCTTCGTTGATATTTGTACCCTGCGATGATACCATATCGGGGCTTGCTTGCTTTAAAAGTACCCGGGCTATGCTGTGGTCGCCAGTAATGGGCACCTGAGGAAAAGCATTTCCGGCATACACTACCAGTCCAAATCGGTCTTTGTCAAGTTCTGATAAAGTTTGGAAGGCTAGATTCTTGGCTTTTTCTAATCTGTTGGGACTCACATCTTCTGCCAGCATGCTCAAGGATACATCGAGTACAAATACAATGTCAGTTCCTAATCCTTCTTTTTTTTCTATTCTACTGCCTCTTTGTGGGTTGGCAATGGCTACAATCAACATAGCTAAGGCGATACTTCGTATCAAGTATCTCCACCATGATTTACTCAAGCTGGTAAAAGAGCTTATTCTAGCAAACAAGCTTTCATCAGCCATACGCGCTCTCTGCTTGATGCGCCATCTGTGTGTGCGCCATTGCAATAGCAAAAAAATCGCAAGTAAGGCCAATGCCCACAAATATTCAGGGTGTTCCCATCTGTACATTAGGCCAATAGATTTTTAAATAAGGTTAAACGCAATAAGTATTCAAACACAAATATCCCCAAGGCAAGGAGTAGATAATTCAAATGTAATTCGGTATAAGAGGTAAATTTTATTTCGGTCATTTTGGTGCGCTCCAAGGTGTCTATTTCAGCATAAATTTGCTCTAAGCTTTTGTTATTGGTGGCCCTAAAGTATTGACCACCTGTATTTTTTGCTATACTTTTGAGCAGGTTTTCATCTATAGATACGGGCATGTTTCTAAATACCAAGTTGCCATAAGGATCTATACCAATGGGTGTAGGCGCATTGCCTAGTGTACCTACTCCTATGGTGTACACGCGTATGCCCAGTTCTTTGGCTATTTCTGCTGCGGCTAGGGGCTCTATTTGACCTCGGTTGTTTTCGCCATCCGACATCAATATTATGACTCTACTTTTTGAGCTTCCTTTGCGCAGCCTACTTACAGCCGTGGCCAATCCCATACCTATGGCGGTGCCATCTTCTATGCCTCCATAGTTTATTTCTTGTATACCTTGTAAAGTAAGTCTTTGGTCGGTGGTGAGGGGCACTTTGGTGTAGCTTTCTCCAGCATAGAGTACCAAGCCTATTTTGTCTTGAGGTCTATTTTGCACAAATTCGGAGGCTACTTTTTTGGTGGCTTGCAACCTGTCTGGTTTTAAATCCTTGGCCAACATACTGGCTGATACATCGATAGCTAAAACTATTTCTATTCCTTCTCCATCAAAGGTGAGTTTGCTCACATCAGAGGTTCTAGGGCTGGCCACTGCTACAATAAGTAAGGCAAAACCCAACATTTGTAGTATTAATAGTAGATAATTAGGGTTGAAGGAAAATCCATTTTTAGTTTGATTTTCTTGCATTTGCGGTACTACAATGTAAGGATGGGCTTGCTTGCGCATAAGCAGGTGCCATAACCCGATAATGGGTATAAGAATCAAAAGCCAAAAAGCTTCTGGATAGGCAAATTCTGTGCTTTCTATCATGGTTTTTCTGCTTTATTTTCTTCAGGTTTATAATGCAACAAAAACGATTTAACATAGTCTAAATGAGCTCTACATAAGGCCGGTGAGGGGTTCGATTTTGCAAACTTTACCAGTTCGGCTTCCATCAATAAGCTTAACGTGTCGCGCTCTAATTCTTTGGGCAAGTGCAAGCTCATTAAAATGGTTTCCATTTCACTGTAGGTAGATTCCAAGGCTGGTAAATTTTTAGCCCGTTCTAGGTATGCTCTCAATACATTGAGTAGTATCATGTAATATTCCTTTACATCTCCTTTTAGCCAAGGGGTTTGGTTTTCTATATAAAGAAGTCGCTCCCAAGCTTCCTCCCAAGGGTGTTTTGTCACTTGGGTTTCCAAAAGTTTTGAGTAATCTGGCTTTTTGTTTATTTGCTTAATAATGAAATAAATAAGCAGCCCTACAACGATAATAATTCCTATTAGAATAAGGTAGTCTGTCCATGGCCGGGCAATGTAGAGGTTGTCTTTGATGTCATAAAGCTCCAATTCATCGGCCAAGGGCATTAAATCTACTTTAATGAGCAATGGATTGCTTACAAAGGTATCGCTATTGATAATAATTTGTAATGGTTTGATTACATGAAAACCAGTGTCAAAACATGTGGTGTTTAATTTTAATTGGAGTTCATGTCCTCCTTCAATGGGTGTCCAAGTACTGTCGATAACCCCCACTTGTTCAAAGGGCTTTAGATTTTCTAAGTTCAAGCTTGGCAGTTCATTTTTATTGAGGTTGCTGCTCAGTGTGATTTTAAATTGCAAAGGCTCGCCTAAGTATATAGCTTGTGTATCAGCCTTTAACTCAAAAAAACTTATTTGTGCCTGAAGAGCCCAATAGCTAAAGAAAACGATAAATAAAAATATCTTGCGCATCATTTATTTTTAAAATAAGCCAACAATTTACTCACATAAGGTTGGTGCACATATAGCTGTACCGATCCTGCTCCTGAGGCTTTTAAGCCTTGGGTATAATACTCTTGTTTCTTGCGAATATTGTCTAGATACATTTGTTTTTGTTTGGCACCAAACCAGTTCCATCGAGTATTTCCGCTTTCAGCATCCATTATCTTTAGGAGCCCCATTTCAGGCATTTGTTCGTCGGAGGGGTCATTTATTTTAATGCATGTAAGTTCGTGTTTTTTTGCTGCAATTTTGAGAGTATCCTGATATCCTTCGTCAAAAAAATCACTGATGCAAAACACAATAGCTTTCTTTTTCAACACATTGCTCAAAAATTTGAAAGCCGTTGCTATTTGGGTTTTTTTGCTTTTGGGTTTAAATTCTAAAAGCTCACGTACTATTCTCAATATGTGGCTTTTACCTTTTTTTGGAGGAATAAAAAGTTCTATGTCGTCACTAAAAAGTAAAGCGCCAACTTTGTCGTTGTTGGTCATGGCCGAAAAAGCCAAAACCGCTGCAAGTTCTGTGATAAGCTCTTTTTTGGTGCTTTTTCTCGTCCCGAAATCACCAGAGCCGCTTACATCAATGAGTAGCATCATGGTGAGTTCGCGGTCTTCTTCAAATATTTTCACATAAGGCTCATTGAGTCGGGCGGTTACGTTCCAATCAATACTGCGTATGTCATCGCCATATTGATACATTCTTACTTCTGAAAAAGCCATACCTCTACCCTTAAAAGTAGAGTGATATTCACCTGAGAATAGGTGGTCGCTCAACCTTCGGGTTTTAATTTCAATACGACGTACTTTTTCTAAAAGCTCCCTAGTTTCCAATGATTTATATATTAAAATTTAAGGAACCTCTATGGTGTTTATTACCTTAGTGATGATATCCTCGGTGCTGATATTTTCTGCCTCTGCCTCATAGGTAAGGCCAATTCGGTGGCGCAATACATCGGTCACTACACTTTTTATGTCCTCGGGTACTACAAAACCTCTTCTTTTCAAAAAGGCATGTACTCTGGCAGCTTGTGCAAGGTTGATGCTGCCTCTAGGCGATGCGCCAAAACTGATCAAAGGTTTCAAATCACTGAGGCGATAATTTTGAGGATTGCGCGTGGCAAATATGATGTTTAGGATGTATTGTTCTAGTTTTTCA
>CAYZUZ010000130.1:0-4601 GCA_964481795.1 uncultured Cryomorphaceae bacterium | reverse complement strand
GCTGGAAAATCAGAATGTTTGATGGCTGATAAATCAAAGTACACCAAATCGGCATCTCTGAGTAAGGGCTCTACTTCTTTTATAGGTCTAATGGCTCCGAGTCTATAGGTATCAAAAAGCATTTTTTCCATTAAGTCAATTTCTTCTTTTGCCACAAAATAGGTTTGATAACCTATGTTGCTCAAGTTATTGAGCATATAGGGCTTTTGTAGAACGATATGACTCAGGTAATTTTCATCGTTGAGGGGCAATTGTTGCTCACCGAGGTCAAATCGAGCATCAATTCCTGCCACATTGATCATTTGTTCATATACATGGAAAGCTCTGTAACATGCGTAAACCAAGTCGTTGCTGCCACCAAAAACGATGGGCACTATATGGAGTTTTAGTAATTCTTCGCATACTACTTGAAGTGCTGCCTGGGTGTCGCGCAGGTTTTCGCCTCTATAAATGGTACCCATATCTATCAATGTATTTTCAGGCCACTGCCCACCATACAAGTGATATAATTCCTCTCTAATGGAATCGGCACCTGTATCGGCACCTGAGTTGCGCAGCGAACCTCTATCTTCCTGCACTGCTATTAAGGCAAGTTTAATTCCGTCTAGCTCGGGTACTCCATATATTTCATCATGAAACAAAAGTGAAGCGCCCAATGTAGCTGGGATTTGGTTGCTACACGATTCGATCAGTGAGCCTTTCACCGGTGCTAAATAATCCTCCCATCTCATTTTTTAGTCGTCTTTTTGGCTGGTGACTTTTTAGCTGGAGCTTTTTTGGCTGGGGCTTTTTTGGCAGCTACTTTTTTTACTGGAGTTTCTTTTTTATCGGCTGCAGCTTTTGTGGTGGCTGTTGTTTTTTTGGCAGGAGCTGTATCCGATTCGCCTATGATTTTCTCACAATCTTGACGAGTCAAAGTTTTTGCTTCTACCTCTTTTGGTATTTTGTAATTGCTTTTGCCTACCTTAATATAAGGACCCCAACGACCATTTAAAACTTCAATAACGGGTTTATCCTCATCAAACTTGGCAATAAACTTTTCTTTATCTGCTTTGATTTTTGCTTCGATGAGTTCGCCCGCCCTTTCTATCTCAATAGAAAGTGGGTCGTCTCCATTCTTTGAATTGATGGACACAAATAGACTCCCAAATTTCAAGTAAGGGCCAAAACGACCTATGGCGGCAATGACTTCTTTGCCTTGATATTCGCCTACCGTGCGCGGCAAGTCGAATAACTTTAGAGCATCCTTGATCTCAATAGTATCGATGCTTTGTCCTTTGAGTAAGCTCGCAAATTTTGGTTTTTCTTCATCTGTATTTTCGCCTATTTGTATCATTGGACCATATCGTCCTATTTTGGCATAAACGTTTTTCTTGCTTTCTGGGTCTTCGCCCAAAAGTCTTTCACCTTTTACTCTATCCGCTTTTTCAAGTGTTTCATTGATGGTTGGGTGGAATTCCTTATAAAACTTATCAATCATAGATACCCACTCCAATTCGCCCTCAGCTATTTTATCAAACTCCTCCTCTACACTGGCCGTGAAATTAAAATCAAGTATTTTATCAAAATAATTAACCAAGAAATCATTGACTACAATACCTATATCTGTAGGCATGAGTTTTCCTTTTTCAGCTCCGGTGTTTTCGGTAAGTTGTTGTTCTTGTACCTTCCCCTCCTTCCAATCTATTTTGCTGAATGCACGCTTTTGGCCTTCAAGCTCTGGCTTGTGTACATATTCTCTTCTTATAATGGTAGATATGGTAGGTGCATAAGTGGATGGGCGACCAATTCCCAATTCTTCAAGTTTTTTTACCAAAGAGGCCTCGGTATACCTAGGCGGATGCTTGGTAAAACGTTGTACAGCAGATACTTCTACTGGATTGCAAACTTCGTTTTTACTCAGTTTAGGCAACATACCTTCTTGTTCTTCCAGTTCATCATCATCCGTATCTTCCATATATACTTTCAAAAAGCCCTCGAAAGTGATGATTTCGCCTTTGGCAATAAATTCATGCGCTGGCATAGGACTGTTGATGCGTGCTGTGGTTCTTTCTAATTTGGCGTCTGCCATTTGCGATGCTATGGTTCGCTTCCAAATAAGTTCATACAATCTTTTTTGCTGACCGTCGGCTCCAGCATCATGATTGTTCATATATGTAGGCCTAATGGCTTCGTGTGCCTCTTGAGCTCCTTTGGCTTTGGAGGTATATTTTCTTTGTTTATGAAAATCGGTTCCGTATAGGTTAACTATTTCACCCTTAATATTTGCCATAGCGTCTTCGCTCAAGTTTACACTATCGGTACGCATATAAGTAATAAGACCTGCTTCATAAAGACGCTGTGCTACGCTCATGGTTTGTGAAACAGAAAAACCCAATTTTCTAGAGGCCTCCTGCTGCAATGTAGAGGTAGTAAAAGGCGCTGTGGGCGATTTGGTTGCAGGCTTTTGCTCAAGCGAGGTAATTTTATAATTCGTTTGGCCTACTCCATTGATAAATTCTTTGGCCTGTTCAAAGGTATCGAATCTATGATTGAGCTCGGCTTTGAAAGATTTGCCTTCGCTGTTGGTAAACAAGGCTGTAACTCTATAGCTATAGGTACTGGTAAAGTTTTGAATTTCGCGCTCTCTATCTACAATAAGTCGAACGGAAACCGACTGAACTCTGCCAGCGCTGAGTCCTTGGCGAACCTTGCGCCACAGAACAGGCGACAACTCAAAACCCACCAATCTATCCAATATTCTCCTTGCCTGCTGAGCATTCACCAAGTTGAGGTCTACCGTACGAGGATTGGCTATGGCTTTTTGTATGGCGGTTTTTGTAATTTCATGAAAAACAATACGTTTTGTTTTTTTTACATCCAGTTTTAGGGCTTCCGCAAGATGCCAAGCAATGGCTTCTCCTTCGCGGTCTTCATCGGAGGCCAACCATACGGTTTCACTCTCTTTAGTTAATTTTTGAAGCTTTTTAACGATCTCCTTTTTATCGGCTGGGATGGTGTATTTTGGGGTATATCCGTTATCAACATCTATGGATAAATCCTTACTTTCCAAATCACGGATATGTCCGTAGCTGCTTTCTACTTTATAATCAGCACCTAAAAATTTCTCAATTGTTTTGGCCTTGGCGGGCGACTCAACTATAACAAGATTTTTGGCCATGTATGTTTTATTTTAAGAGGGATAACAAGTTTAATAAAAAATTGATGGCAAAGTAAAGGCAAAACTTAAAAACCTTTTTGCTCACTGTGTTAAATGTGGCTTTTTATTGAGTAATCGTTTTGTTTAGGGTTCTTAATTGTTTTAAAATTATGCTGTACACGAAACCAATTTCAATACTTCCAAAAATTTTACTATTGGAAACCAACTTATTAAAAAATTTAATACACTGCTATCGCACATTAAAAATGCAGCACAAGCGCTTATTTATTACAAAATTCTTTTGTGAATAATTAACATTTGTAGGTGTAAATACTTCATTTAAATTGATTTTGGCTTTGGTTTTTCGCTGTAGTTTAGCCATTGTAATCACAACCAAAACATGAAATACAACGTAGGCATACTCTGTGGCGGCTTTAGTGGCGAAGCAGAAGTCTCTTTGCGCAGCGGCAAAGTAGTTCAAGAACATCTCAAAGCTCCTTATTTTGAAACCTATCTCATTATTATTGCCCAAGATGCATGGAGTGTAGAGCATCAGAATAAGTATTACAGCATAAATAAAGGCGACTTTAGCGCTGATATCGAGGGGCAAAAAGTTACTTTTGACGTCATATTCATGGCTACGCATGGTCATCCGGGCGAGGATGGTATTTTCCAAGCCTATTTGAATTTGATGAAAATACCCTACACTACCTCTGACCATTTTGAAATGGCCCTTACCTTTAACAAAGCAGAGTGCAATGCCCTACTGAAACAATTTGGTGTCAATAGCCCCGAAGCTTATTATTTAGCCAAAAACGAAGAGTACGAGCCTGAATATATTGTAAAAAAATTGGGATTGCCATTATTTGTAAAACCCAATAGATCAGGATCTTCTATTGGAGTATCAAAAGTAAAAGAATTGGAAGACATCACCAAAGCCATCCATCATGCATTTGAAGTAGATACCCAAGTGGTCATTGAAAAATGCATTACAGGCAGAGAGTTGAGCTGCGGATTGAGCAATATTGAAGGTGAAACTCAAGTATTTGGGATTACTGAAATCATCCCTCAATCGGAGTTTTTTGATTATGAAGCCAAATACAACGGCACTACCCAAGAGATTACACCTGCCTTACTTCCATTAGAATTGGAGGAGCAAATCAAGGAAGAATCTATTTTTATTTATGAGAGTTTAAACTTGAATGGCCTGGTGAGAATAGATTATATGGTTGATAAAAATGAAAACCCTTATTTGATAGAAATCAACACCATACCAGGTTTATCAGAGCAGAGTATACTACCCCAACAAGCACTATACAAAGGTTATCGTTTGCAAGAAGTGTTTGTAAAATGCGTAGAAATGGCCTTAAAAAGAAACAATACATGGAAAGAATAGCTGTATTTCCAGGCTCTTTTGATCCCATTACCAATGGACACTTTGAAGTAATAAAAAGAGCCTCGA
>CAYZUZ010000129.1:0-4614 GCA_964481795.1 uncultured Cryomorphaceae bacterium | reverse complement strand
GGAGCTCCTTGGCAATTTGCCCAAGCTGATCGCGCTAACTGGATAAATGAATAACCCATGATGAAAGCACAAGCCTCAATAAACTTGCAAGAAGCCGAAGAAAACGGAAAAAAAGTAAGTCCTATTCTACCCAAAGAAGTCAAAAACTACCTCATCGATATTGATGGAACTATATGCGATGACATTCCCAACGAAGAGCCCGAACGCATGGCCACGGCAGCTTTGTATCCCGATGCGCTTACCGTAATCAATCAATGGTACGAGCAGGGGCATATCATCACGTTTTTTACCTCACGCACCGAGGATCACCGAGTGGTAACTACCGAATGGCTTGATAAACATGGTTTTAAATACCATGGACTGCTTATGGGTAAGCCCCGAGGAGGCAATTATCATTGGATAGACAACCACATGGTGCGGGCTACACGTTACAAAGGCAACTTTACCCAATTGATAGAAAAAATGGTATCCATAGAAGTATTTGAAGATTGAAAATTCACCTTGTATTTTCGTTTATAATGGCCCTAGCAGCATTGTTTAGCCACTGTTCAAAGCCCAGCTTTGTGCAAGTGCCTATCAATGTTACCCATTACACAATTCTAATGGCTGATACGAATCAAGTAAAACGCTATCACAACAACCAAGGCGATACCGTACTAGCCTTACGCACACGCGACTCCTTATACGTGGAGTCTAATACCAACAGCCAAGGCATGACTATTTTGCAGCAAAGCATTGCCTACCATTGGCAAGTGCCCGCATTAAACATAAATTTTAGCACCACACTTGTAGCAGTGCCCAACGCCAATGGAATAGCAGAGCAAGATATTTTTGAATTCATCATTCAGGATCAAGTAAACATCAAAACCACTTTAAGCGTAGCACAAAATGTAATCAATTGTGTAGAAAATTGTACCTATGTGGAAACAATGGAAGTTTTTGGCACCACCTATAATGAGGTAATTACAGCTGCAGGCGTGGTAACTCCGCGCTTGTATTACAACCAACCATCCAAAATATTCGCCTTCGAAACACTCGATGGGCAATTATTTCAATTAGTTAACTAACTCAATAAGAAACAATGGAAAAAGTAAAAACCATGGCCGATATGATGGCAGAAGGCAAAAAACCCGAAGTACTTTTTTGGGTAGGATGTGCCGGAAGTTTTGATGACAGAGCCAAAAAAATAACCAAAAGTTTTGCCCATCTACTCCAAAAAGCAGGGGTAGAGTTTGCCATTTTGGGCACCGAAGAAAGTTGTACAGGCGACCCCGCCAAGCGTGCCGGCAATGAGTTTTTATTTCAAATGCAGGCCATGAGCAACATACAAGTACTCGATGCCTACGAGGTAAAGAGTATCGTAACTACTTGCCCACATTGCTTCAATACCTTAAAAAATGAGTATCCCTCTTTAGGCGGTAATTACGAGGTATTACATCACACACAGTTTATTAATAATTTGCTCAAAGACAACAAATTAAAAATAGAAGGAGGCGCTTTCAAAGGCAAAAAAATCACCTACCACGACCCCTGCTATTTAGGTAGAGCCAATGGCGAATACGAAGCCCCAAGAGAGCTGCTAAAGCAGCTGGATGCTGAGCTCGTAGAAATGAAACGCTGCAAAACCAAAGGCTTGTGCTGTGGAGCTGGCGGTGCACAAATGTTTAAAGAACCCGAAAAAGGCAATAAAGACATCAATATTGAACGCACCGAAGAAGCACTTGCTACCGATGCAAAAATCATAGCGGCTGCCTGCCCATTCTGCAATACCATGATGAGCGATGGCGTAAAGAACAAAGAGCGCGAAGCCGATGTAAAAGTTTTTGACCTGGCAGAGCTACTCAACGAGGGTATTCAGTGATTTTTTTTGAGCAAAATAATCGATTTTTAACCCAACTTTCAAGCAAAATTTCAGGGTAAAATTTTTAACCAATTGATTTTCTAGTATTTGAAAGGCCTAAAATTTAACATGAAAGTGCTTTTTCATTTAGTAAAAGCGTGTACATTAGCCCTCTAACCAATACGGAAAAGATATGTATATACCCTTTGACGAAATGGATGACAACTCAAGAGTTTGGGTTTTCCAAAGCAATAAAATGCTCGATATCCAACACCTTGAATTCATCTCTGCCAAGATGCTTACCTTTTGCCAAAACTGGAAAGCCCATCAAGCACCTCTTAAAACTTCATTCTCAATTTTCTTCGACCGATTCGTGGTTTTAGCCGTCGACGAAAGTTTCCAAAGCCTATCAGGCTGCTCCATCGATGCCTCGGTAAAAATTTTACAGGAAATTGAAAATGAATGTGGAATCATGCTTTTTGACCGTTTTCAAGTGGCATACAAAAGCAATGATATGGTAGTAGGATGCAACCTTTCTTGCTTCAAGCAAATGATTAAAGAAGGTGAAATAAGCTACGATACCCTTGTATTTAACAACATGGTGCAAACCAAAAAAGAGCTTAAAAACGCATGGACCATTCCCGTGCGCAGCAGTTGGCACTACCAATATGTGAAATAACAATAAAGTAGTACCACAAATGATTAAAGCAGCCTTTACTATAAGGCTGCTTTTTTTTTGGGAGCCTGCGGGGTGGCTGCCTTTTCAAGGCAGGCAGCCACCCCGCACCGCGCTTTCCGCTGCAATCTTTTTGGTTTTTTCGATAAAAAAACCAAAAAGGATTTTCGCTACAATCGCTGGCTCTTAAGCGCTACCTACAAAAAACGATGTAAGTTTACACAAATATTTCGTCTAAAAAGCTGCTTGATGCAAATAAAGGCGCCACCAAAAATTATCTATTTCGTGCTATGAAATCCATTATCATAAAATTGAGTCATTGGGAATATTGGCCTACTCAGGTGGTTTATTTTCCTATCTATCTTTATCACAAGCTATTGGCTATTAGAGCAAGGAGCTATTTCTTCTTCAGCAATGTCAATCCTGATATGGAAATGGGCGGTTTGTTTTTTGCCTCCAAGTTCAAAGCCCTACAGCAGCTTCCGCAAGCCTACAAACCCAAAACAATTTTAATACAATCCTCTTCAGGTATAGAAAAAATATGTGCAGACTTATTGGCCTCCGAAATAGGTTTTCCCTGCATTGCAAAGCCCGATAGATTGGAAAGAGGCTTGGGCGTTCAAATCCTAGCAAACCCAGAATTTTTGATGGATTATCAATCCAAGTATCCTTATGACTTTGTAATACAAGAGCTTATAGAATACCCCTTTGAGGCAGGTATATTTTTTTGGCGCAATCACGATGGAAGTTTGGAAATTCCTTCCATCGTAACCAAAGAATTTTTATCCATAACCGGAGATGGTGCTACGAGCTTAAAATCCTTTGTAAAAAGTAATGAAAGGGCCTTTTTACATGCCAAAAAATTAAAAAATCAGTATCCTCAATATTGGGAAACACCGATTCCTAAAGACTTAAATCTGATATTGGAACCCATAGGCAATCACAGTCGTGGCACCAAGTTTTTAGATGGTAGAAATTTGTACAATGTTCATATTCAGCAGGCTACAGAACACTTGTGTCGGTATTTGCCCAATTATCACTATGGTCGTATAGATTTGCGATGCCCCAGCCTCGACGATTTTGTTTCTGGTAATAATTACAAGGTGTTAGAAATCAACGGTGTAAATGCGGAACCCGCCCATATTTACCAACCCGGATTTTCGATTTGGAAGGCTTGGGCCACACTTTTTAAACATTGGAACAAACTGTATACCTTATCGATAAGTCAAAAACAAAGAGGTTATACTCCCATTAGTTTTTGGCAGGGAGCGCAATTGTATAGAGCTTATAAAAAAGCATCAAAAATTTTAAAGGTCCACCGTAAGGAACATCCATTTCCTTCGTCCATTAACCACGACCAATAAGTGCAATAGTAGAATATGGAATTTTGTAGAAACAACCTCGTTGAGTTAAAAGAACTGGCCCAGCAATTGGATCATTCGCAGTATATAAAAAAGTTGGATGTACTCCATGGGGCCACTATGGGGCAGCACATCAGGCATATCCTTGAGTTTTATCGCTGTTTTTTTGATGGTATGGCTTGTGGTGAGGTCAATTACGACAACAGACAAAGAAATACCCTTTGGGAGTATGATACAGAGGCAGTTCTAGATGCAATCGAATGTTTGATGATGGAATCAAAACTACTCAAGCCCACTTTGCTTACCAAAAATATTGTATTGGTATGTAAGTTAAATACGCATAATGAGGAAGAAAGAAGAATTTTTACCACGGTAGAAAGAGAGGCTTTGTATTGCTATGAGCACAGCATTCACCATCAGGCGCTATTGAAAACCGCCTTGTACGAATTAAAACTTCTACACCTTTGTAAGCCTGAGTTTGGTGTAGCGCCCTCTACACTCAAAAATTTAAAAGCAATTATAAATCAATAATTTAATATATGAAAATTAAAGTTTTTTCCTTAGCCTTGCTGTTTGTTTCCTTGAGTTTTTGTGGTAAAAAAGACTCTGCAATAGATAACAAACCCCTACCCAACGAACCAGTAGATTTTTCATTTTCACATCCTGTAAAACCCGTTTTATTTGAATATACCAGCACCGGTTGCCCGGGTTGCGGTAGCTGGGGCAAGCCCACCTTC
>CAYZUZ010000128.1:0-4626 GCA_964481795.1 uncultured Cryomorphaceae bacterium | reverse complement strand
CTGACACCATTGCCATAAAAAGCGCCATGAGCCTAAGCGCAATAGCCGAAAAAGTGAATATGCAACTCGAGCATTTGGAGTTGTTAAATCCTGTTTACAAACTAGGAATCATTCCGCCCCCTACCGAAAAAACGTATTTTTTGACCTTACCCCGCGATAAATGGGGCTTGTTTTTAAGCCACGAAGATTCGCTGCATGCTCAGTTGAGCATCAACACAGAAGACCTACCCAAATTTGTGCAGAAAGCCATTGCTACGGGCAAATCATCAGGCGTTGCCACACCTAGTGGCCCTACGGTAAAACACAAAGTTCGAAATGGTGAATCACTTTCAGTAATTGCACAAAAACACGGGGTGAGCATTCAAAAAATTAAACAATGGAACAATCTTAAAAACGATCGAATTTACGTAGGACAGGTACTTACTATTCATAAAAATGGCAGTTCGGCCTCAGTAGATGTGGAGGTAAATTCTAAACCAGAAAAAATTGACTATCATACCGTAGGTGAGGGTGATACGCTTTATCGTATAGCTCAGAAATACGGAAAAAGTGTAGATAAAATCATGGAATGGAATCAAATAAAAAATCCAAATTTGCTTGCTAAAGGAACCAAAATAAAAATTCTAAGCGAAGGCTAAAAATTCCCATTACGATGAAATCCAAATTTTTATATCTAAGCATTGCGCTTCCATTACTTTTTTTGAGTTCGTGCAAAGAGGAGGTAGATGCCTTTAAAGCCACGCAAGAGTTGCCCCCTAGTTCTGGCGCTCGCTGCGAAATATTGGTGGTAAGCAAAAAAAAATTATGGACAGATGTACCCGGACAAAGATTACAAAAGCTTTTGGCAGCTCCCCAATCAGGATTGCCCCAAGCAGAGCCTTGGTTTAAACTTATTTTTATCGAAAATCAGAATTTCAGTGGCTTTCTAGAGCGCAATAAATCCATCATTGTGATGGAAGAAGGCGAAACCAACGATTTTATATGGATTAAAAACAAATGGTCAAAACCGCAAAACATTGCTTTTTTTGAATACAATGACCTCGATTCACTCGACGCTATGATACGCTTGCATTGGAAAGATATTTTTGAGACGTTTAGAAATGAAGATATTAAAAGAGTAACCCAGCTGCTCGAAAAAATTTCTCAAAAAAAGTATAAGGCCTTAAAAAACCCATCTTACCAAATAAAATTACCCAAAGGCTTTGTAAATATAGTAGATAAAGATGATTTGCGTATCCTTTTCAACCGAGGTAAACAAAGCGACCAAGGAATCATCATAGCCAATAAACCAGCACCTGCTGAATTTTTTACCTTCAACGAACGTGAAGTTTATGCGTGGCGCGATAGCATCACCCGCAAACACATCGAATCATCGCGCGAGGGGAGTTTTACCATTGTAGATACAGTAATGCCGCCCGTTACACGTTATCTGGAATTCAATGGTATGATAGCCATAGAATCGAGAGGTTTATATAGAAGCGTGGGCGATATCATGGGAGGGCCATTTCTCAATTACGTGCTTTACGATGAAAAAAACAAGCAATTTATCATGCTGGATGCTTTTCTTTTGGCTTTGGGTCAGGATAAAAGAAATCTCATGCTGGAGCTGGAAGTAATGCTCAAAACTTTTCAAGAAGATTAATGCCTCCAAGGCAATAGACGATATTAAATAGAAATTGCTTGGCTGCGTCCGTTTACCTTTGCTGCCTCAATAAAAAACATCGTATTCCATGAAAGCCCTTACGCCTTCAGCATCTACCACCATCATGACGGAAATAGTGCTGCCCAACGATACCAACAATCTTAAGAATTTGTTTGGAGGTCAGCTCCTAAGTTGGATGGACCGCTGTGCTGCCATATCTGCCCATCGCCATTGCAAGCGCATAGTGGTTACAGCCTCGGTAAATCACGTTTCGTTTCAACATCCCATACCACAAGGAAGCATTGTTACCCTGGAGGCCAAGGTGAGCCGTGCCTTTGGTTCGTCGATGGAGGTTTTTGTAGATGTATTTATTGAGGGCGACGGCAAGGGAAATAAATTGAAAGCCAATGAAGCCATCTACACCTTTGTAGCGGTAGATCAATTGGGAAATCCCATTCAAATACCAGCTATAGAACCTGAAACCCAGCTTGAAAAACAGCGTTATGACGGTGCTTTGCGCAGGCGGCAGCTCAGCCTTATACTCAGTGGCAAAATGAAACCTGAGGATGCCTCAGAACTCAAAGCCTTGTTTTTTCCAAAAGAATCTAATCAACCCCAAAATCCTAACTCATGAATGTATTGCTACTTGGCAGCGGTGGTCGCGAAAGTGCCATAGCTTGGAAATTAGTACAAAGTTCTTTGTTATCAAAACTTTACATAGCCCCAGGCAATGCAGGTACTCGTCAATATGGTCACAATTTGCAGCTAGATCTCAACGATTTTGAAAAAATCGGCTTTACCTGCCTTGAGTTGCAAATAGAATTGATCATAGTAGGTCCTGAAGAACCCTTGGTTAAAGGCTTGGTCGATTACCTGCGTAAGCACGAGTCGTTCAAGCACTTGCTTGTTTTTGGCCCTTCAGCCGCTGCTGCCCAATTGGAAGGCAGTAAAGATTTTGCCAAGAAATTTATGATGCGCCATAATATACCCACTGCTGCTTATGCCACCTTTACTGCTAATCAATACGACGAAGCCAAAGCCTTTTTGAAATCTATGACGGCTCCCTACGTGATTAAAGCGGATGGATTGGCAGCTGGTAAAGGGGTGCTTATTATTCAAGATGTAGAAGAAGCCATGAGCGCTGTTCACGATATTTTATTGGGGGGTAGTTTTGGTCAGGCAGGCAATAAAGTGGTGATAGAAGAATTTTTGAGTGGCATCGAGTTTTCTGTTTTTGCTGTATTTGATGGCCAAAACTTTTTACTATTGCCCGAGGCCAAAGATTATAAGCGCATAGGTGAAGGCGACACAGGTCCTAATACGGGTGGTATGGGCACTTTGAGTCCTGTGCCCTTTTATGATACCCAATTACAACAAAAAGTTTTAGAAAAAATAATAGAACCCACTTTTAACGGGTTGAAATCTGAAGCCATGGATTATAAAGGTGTTGTGTTTTTTGGCTTGATACTCGTAGCGGGTGAACCCTTTGTAATTGAATACAATTGCCGCCTAGGCGACCCTGAAACAGAATCTATATTACCTCGTTTGGAGGGCGATTTCTTAGAAATTTGTATAGCAACTACCCAAAGCAGATTAGGTGAAATGGCTCAACCTCATTTTTCGCCCTTACATTCAGCTACGGTTATATTGGTAGCAGAGGGCTATCCTGGGGCTTATACCAAAGGTAAAGTGATTGAAATAAAACCGTTTGAAATTGAAAATGCCCGAGTTTTTCACGCGGGCACAGCAATTATAGAGGGCGAAATAAAAACGCAAGGTGGCAGGGTATTGGCCTGCAACGCACAAGGCAATGACTTACAAGAGGCCATAAAAAAAGCTTACGAATTGGTTCATTTCGTACACTTTGAAGGTTGTAACTACCGCAGCGATATAGGCTATGAGTTCAAGTCTTAATTTTCTCCTGCTTTTTTATGCCTACGCAGTTCGCTTAACCAATAAATAAAAAACACCGAGCCTATGCCCACAAACAAAAAGTTGGGAATATTACCCAATACAGGCAAAATTTTAAAGGTAGCTGTAAATAATTCTCCAATAGAGTAAACGATTTCCTTAATCATCGCAATATTTTTTATAATTTGAGGCCAAAATTAATACACAAGTGCTATGCTGTACGAAGTATTTTCTAAAAACAGAACCCAAACCCCCTTGCTTTTAGCACTTGTTTGGCTTTTTGCGGCTACAAGTAAAGGTATAGGCGCATTTAACTATCTCACTTCTAGAGCTGAGCATACTTGGCTTTTCCTTGCAGGAGCTTGCATACTCTTACTCACAAGCTATGTGTTTAGGTTGTTTATTTCCGCTCATTTCCCTAGTATCAATGCCAATTTATCTACTTTTTTCCTGCTGATTCTTTCGTTTTATTTTATACCTGTAGCCTCTATGGTTGGCTCTTCGTTTTCACTTTTTTTGTTTGTCATTTTTTTACAATCATGTGTGCGCTGGTTTTCCTTCGAAAAGATACATTTTCAAGTATTTAACACGACCATATTGGTTTATTTGGCTGTACTCATTGTGCCCATTTCTATTTTTTGGTACATATTGATGTTTTTTGGTATCTTACTCTTTTCTCATGCCAAAGTCAACTATTTCATCATTGTACTTGTGGGATTTTTTATGGCGTTATTTCTTCAAAACACACTATTACTTGCATTTCCCGATACGCTTCAATTCGTGGGTTTCCAACTCAGTGATTTTAACGACTTAATCAAGTTCAGCCCTTTACAAATCCCTGTTTACATGTATATCTATTTGGCAATATTGATGCTTGTTACAGTTTTTGAGTGGTCTAAGTCGGTTACTAGAGGTAATATTCTTAAGCGAAAGTTTATGCTTCTTTTAGGCTTGGCTTTTTTATTTGATGCTGTTGCTTGGCTTTTTTCAGGTCTTATTTTTCCTCTTCGTTTCAATACCCATTTGCTTATGGCGGTCATGCTCAGCGGATTTGCCTTTTACATCAAAAAGAA
>CAYZUZ010000127.1:0-4637 GCA_964481795.1 uncultured Cryomorphaceae bacterium | reverse complement strand
AATACCTCAGCATAATACTCATCACCTTGTTTTATATATGTGCTACGAGGCACTACTACGGAAGTTACACCCGTAAATTTCAAATCAGTTGCATCAATATTTCTTTGTAAATGAGTGATGATATCCGCTTCTGCATTTCTTACGTTGGCTTGCATACCCGTTAAAAAAGGCAATATGGCGGCTAAAGGATAATGCTCAAAAGTAGCTTTTTCCCATTCCGTTTCAATACCATCTTTACCTACTTTGGTTTTTGAGGTATTAAAAACTTTATTCAAGGATTCTGTAAGGAAGGTATTATCTGTAACCAATTGCTTAGAATTTTCGCGAAAAGATTCAATTTTTTTCTTAAGTTCTAAGGCCTTGCCACCCCCTCCAACTTCAGGAGCATTTAATAAAAAGTTGGCAGCTTTTTCAACATTATCCAATCCTTTTATCTTGTTGTCATCCTCATTTCTACCTCCAGAAATTTCAATCAATTCTGTTTTTAAGCCCTCGATATAAGTTACCAAATTATCTGCATCTCCTTTGATGCTGTAAGCCTTATCTCTCCAAGGCTTTGTTTTTGTGGCATTTTCAGCCATAGCCTTGTCAAACTGCCCATAGATTGTTTGAATTTTATTTTCAACTGTTTTTACAGTTGTTACCAAATCATCGTCAAGTTTTGTGAGTGCATCTAGGATGTCTTTGGATATATTCAAAGCCAAAAGGGCTGTGAGTACCAAGTACATCATGTTAATCATCTTTTGACGTGGGCTTAAATTACCACCAGCCATAATTTATTTTTTAAAAGGTTTTTGAATTCTACTTTAATTGTTCCGAAATAATTTTTAATTAGGCTCTATTAACGTTCATTGCCGTTAACATTCCACCATATACTCTGTTCAAATCGCTCATGTTTTGAACCAAGCTTACTACCTCTTCAGATAATTTTTCAGATGAATTCATACTGTTTGTCAATTTTTCGATCAATGCATTTTGCATTTCCATGTGGTTAGAAGTGCCCTCCAATTGTACTGCATACAATGCATTGAGCG
This sequence comes from uncultured Cryomorphaceae bacterium, assembly GCA_964481795.1. GTDB lineage: Bacteria > Bacteroidota > Bacteroidia > Flavobacteriales > Schleiferiaceae > CAYZUZ01. The sequence continues at coordinate 3,603 of CAYZUZ010000127.1, read as the reverse complement.
ACTCCATATTTTTGGCTGCCAATTTGATTTGGTCGCCATATTCTTTGGTGCCTGCGGCAGCATCTACAGTAGTATTGAGTTGAGTGGCAGCTTCGCCAAATTTGCGCAAGCCTACACCTAAACTATCGATTAATTCTTGGTCAATTTTTGCCTCAGCCAGCATGTTGTCTAGTTCTGCTGATAAGCTTCCATTGTTTTTTTGAACCATAACTTCCTCTTCAAGCTCAGCATCGTCGATTCCTGCCAATTCAGGATAAACCAAAGACCAATCGTACTCTTTACCTGGTTTTTCAAACGCAGAGAAGAAAAATATCACCGCCTCTGTTGTTAATCCTACTACTAGCATAGTATCGGCACCTTTTAAGTGCAATATTTTAAACATCGCACCTAAGATTACTACTGCTGCTCCCCAGCCATACAATTTGGCCATGAAATTCTTGAACTTTTTTCCGTTTACGTCGATTAATGCCATAATTTTAAATTGATTTTTGGTTTTTTGTTACTAATTAATTTTGATTAAAAATCTTTGATGTCTCTACCCAAGAAGGTTTGAACCGTTCTAAAGCCCACATAACATTTTGCTGTATCTTGATACTCGAAGTCGCGGGTACTTACTTGCAGGTAGTAAGCTACATCTTTCCATGAACCTCCACGTATCACTTTTCTTTTCAATGTTTCATCATCGTTGTCATTGGCGTTGTATTGGAAATCTGGGCTGATGTCACTCACATAATAATATGAGGAAGCTTCGTAAGCAGTGCTTGTCCACTCAGAAACATTACCCGCCATACAATACAAGTTGTATCCATTAGGGTTGTAAGCAGTTACTTTTACTGGATATAGACCTCCATCAGCAATTAAGTTACCTCTCATGGGTTTGAAGTTAGCCAAATAACATCCTGCTGAATTCATTGCATAAGGACCTCCCCATGGGTAAGTTACATTGTTTTGGCCTCCACGAGCTGCATATTCCCATTCTGCCTCGGTAGGCAAGCGGAATTCTTTTTCTTTATTTTCGCCTATTGAGGTCAAAAAGTCATTGCGGTATTTTGTTCTCCAGTTAGCAAATGCACGGGCTTGTTTCCAAGTAACACCTACTACGGGGTAATCGTCGTAAGCTGGGTGATAAAAATAATCATCGTGCATGTGCTCATTGAATGAATAAGCAAAATCATGAATCCATGCTAGGGTATCTGGATATACGTTGATCACTTCTCTTTCAAAGAAAGAAGACCTATCAGAAGTTTCTTTTGTTTCTTTGATATAATCGCGGTATGAAAAAGTTTTTCCATCGTTGTCTAAATCATCATAATCAAAAACAACTCTGTTGCTTTTTTGCGCAGCCTTTTGTTTGTTTATCCAAAAGTATAGATAATTGAGAATTCGTGAATCAGGAATACGCTCACCCATAAACCTTTCTTCTGGCGGAAGGTACATGGTTTCGATGATTTCAGTGTATTCAGCGGTCGGATATTTGCGTGTATCCCACATTAAAGTTTTATCCCAATCGAGGCGTACCTGCATAGAATCAGGGTACTCTTGCTCTACGTATTCATCAAACAAGGTTTTGTTTTTCATATTATCAGGGCTTATGAAAAGGTACTCTTCAATTTCAGCTTCGGCTAAGCGATAGCGAAGGATTGAGTCGCGAACCCAATACACAAACTGTCGGTACTCGTTGTTGGTAATTTCTGTTTGATCCATCCAAAAAGCAGGCACTGAAACCGTTTTGGTAGGGGTTACTTGTGCATAGGGCACATCTTGATCAGCATTTCCCATATTAAAGGAACCTTGCTTGATGTATACCATACCGAAGGGTTCATTAGGATAAAATCGCGGACGATTTTGAACACCTACGAGTTCTCCGTGGTCGGAACTGCGACAAGAGGCCAAAAAGGCGATGCCTAGGAGTAAGGCGATTAACTTATTCATATTTGCTGATTTTCCGATTTTAAATCTTTATTAAGGAGTTGATAACGCTTTTTGTTTTGGTTTTATTTTGAGGCCGCTATATTACAAAAATCTAACGTTTCTGTACTTACCAATTTCACGTGGTGGAATATCTATTTTAAAGCAATAGCGAAGGAATACTTCGTGGCTGCCATTGCTTACAGCGCTCAAGTTACTAGTGGTAAGGTCGTATGAGTATCCAAGTGCCAATGACTCAGCTATTTGCGCGCCAGCCATGATGGCGAAGGCGTCTGTAAGCCTGTAGGATAAACCTCCCCAAAATTTATTGTCAATCATGGCCATTACATTGATATCTGCTTGGGTTCTTACGAAATCAGATTTCAAAAAGAATCCTGGAATGATCGCAATGTTGGTGTTTTCAACATCGATTCGGTAATTTCCATTCATTAAATAAGTTCTTTTTCCTCTGAATTGGGTAACTCCATTGGCACCATTTTGAAGTTCTGTTTCAGCTTCAATCATACGAACTGACGATACGCCAAAATTTACTTTTTCAGATTTATAATGAACACCAAAAGCCGCATCGAAAGCAATGCCATTGGCACCTGGGCGTGCTATAGAGCCGTCATTACCTGGTGGTTGTCCGCTAGGTGTGATCCATTCTGGCTGCAAAAGTGCACTGTTGAGCAAATCTGCTCTTACACCTATACCCAAAACACCATCGCCCAAGGGTAAGTGATAAGCATAACTTAAACTAAAATTAATATTATCAAAAAAGCCAATTTGATCTCTAAAGAAATTAACACCTAAACCTCCAGCCAAAAACTTGACAGGGGCATCCAAAGTGATGGTTTGGGTTTCGGGGGCGTTTTCAAATCCTGCCCATTGGGTTCTATGAAATGCAGTTACGCAAATAGCCTCTCCTAATCCGGTATGTCCGGGATTGTAAAAAGTTCTATTGAACATGAACTGCGTAAACTGAATTTCTTGCTGCCCATAGGCGCAAAAGCTTACGAAAACTATGAATACGGCTAGGTATTTTTTTATCATACTTTAATTATTTGTCAGCTTTTAGAGGTGGCTAATTTACATGATTTATTATTCAAAAATAGGACTTATAAACATTTCTACCTTAAAAACCTGAAAAAAAAATCAACTAATTTTTTAGGTAATTGGGTTTTTATATTGATAATCAATAACTTCTGTTCATTGCGTTCCACCATCTTTGAGGTATTTCTTGTTGCAATGCGCGCTCATAATCGACCTCTGAGCATGGAATTAGGGTGTGTCTGCGATAATTTGAGCCTTTAATTGACTCGTGATTTATTTCTATCCACCACCTTCCTGACTTATGACTTTTATAAAAAACGAGCTCGTGGTCGCCTTCATCAATAAGCACTGTAAATTTAAGATAATCGCTTTTTGAACCGATGGGATAATCGTTCTTTCTTTGATAAAAACCTTCCATAAAGTACCAAATCATCTGAGCTACTAGTTGTGAACCTAGGGCTTGAATATCCAGAGTTTCCACGTATCCATTAATATTGAATAGCGAAGTTTTATCGCTCATGCCTGCATATCTTGCAATGGAGCAAGCCTCTTCGCCCGTAAGACCATTAGGACCAGAGAGTTGATGTGCTGGAAAATCAGAATGTTTGATGGCTGATAAATCAAAGTACACCAAATCGGCAT
>CAYZUZ010000126.1:0-4684 GCA_964481795.1 uncultured Cryomorphaceae bacterium | reverse complement strand
ACATAGCCCAGAGTGTGTCAAGTATTAAAGCCCTTTTAGACAAGTATCACCAGCGAAACTCCCGCTTTACTGATTAAATTTTGACAAATAATAAAGCATTAAGAAACCGTATTTTTATTCAGATAAAGATACGGTTTTTTGCATAGATACACCATTAGATTAATTTGGTACATTTTTAGTACAGATAATTATCTAAGCGTAAAGGCACTACAGCACCATGACAGCACACAAAGAATTTAACCCGAACTTACCACTCTTAAAGATAAAGCAAGCGGTGAAATATCAAAAAAGACAGTATTTTTTACAACTTACTTGGCTCAATACTGCCTTGCACCTAGCAATTGCCTCTCTCATGTGGTTGGGAGGCATCTCTATGCTTGCCACCAATTTTGGAATAGCAGCATTGCTCAATTTTATTTTGGGACATAATGTCTCGCAGAAAATACTTGATAAAAGCCTAATACCTAGCTTTTTATCTATTAATCTTGCTGCTTTGCTGTGGCTGCTTCCTTTTAGCGGAGGTATTTTCTCTCCTTTTGTATTTTGGCTTTTTTTTATGCTAATGCAAGGCTTATTTTTGATACGCTATCCTCACATTACCTTTTGGGTTTTTGTAACCTTACTAGGGCTTACGGTTTCGCATATTTTCTATCTCTATGCACCCTCTGCTTGGCTCGAGCTGTTGCTGCTTGATACCTCAGCAATAGTAAGTTTCAATCCTATTTTGCTTACAAGTAGTTTTTCTGCATTTGCTTTGGTATTATTTATCTACAACAATGAAAAGGTAAATAAATCAAATGAGGCACTCTACCTTTTACAAGAAGACAACCAAGAACTCAAAAGGCAGGTGAGGCAACTCAATAGTCGTAACATCCGCCTTGTAAAAATGTATGAAAACCTCAACAAACTCGGCGAAACCAATGAGCAGAAAACTGAAATCATGACCGAAATCGCTAAGATTCTCGACCAAAAACATAAAACTATCCTCACACTGAGCGAAAAATTTGAGAATCAAAGCAAACTCTTAGAAGAAATCAATGAAAATATCACCAATAGTATCCGATATGCCCAAAAAATTCAAGAGGCAATTATCCCTGAGGCAGATTGGGTCGTCAAACATTTTAGAGATGCTTTTATTTATTTCTCCCCAAAAGACATTGTAAGTGGAGATTTTTATTGGTTTGAAGAAAAACAACTCCTTGATAGAAAAGTAAAAATACTCATCGCTGCCGACTGCACAGGACACGGCGTGCCAGGCGCATTTATGACTGTAATGGGTAACTCGCTCGTCAATGAAATCGTACACGAAGCCAAAACTGCCAGCCCCGACTGGATTTTGCAAGAGCTAGACCAAAAAGTACGTGAAACCCTCAGCAACAAAAAAGGAGAGGCACAAATTCATGATGGTATGGACATGGTCTGCTTGGTGATTGATGATGAGGCAAAAACAGTAGAATATGCCGCCGCCCACAATCCACTCTATTATGTACGCAATAATGAACTCCACCAAATCAAAGGCTCACGCTATTCTGTGGGGAGTTCGCAATATAGAGCACAAAAAGAATTTAAGAAGCACATTGTCCAGGTACAACCTGGCGATGTATTTTATATTTTTACAGATGGCTTTCAAGACCAATTTGGCGAAAAAGAACAACGCAAATACATGACACGCCGATTCAGAAGTCTGCTTGAATCTATCAACCGACTGCCACTTAGCAAACAACTCGAGGTAGTAAGTGCTGAGTTTGAGCATTGGAAAGGGGGAATACCACAAACTGATGATGTATTATTGATTGGATTTAGAATTTAGTGGCTAAATTACACCAAATTATTGGTAAAATGTTAGACGCATATTGGTATCTTATATTGGGGTGGGGCATGTTTTATACCTTTCATAGCTTGTTAGCAAGTATATGGGTAAAAAAATGGGTGGCAACACACTTTCCTTTGTTATATAGTGGCTACAGACTGTGGTACAATTTGTTTGCAATACTCACACTTTCTCTGCTAATGGCTTACCATTATTATTTACCCTCAGAAATTTTTTTTGTAAGTAATCTTTTGATAAAAAGTATTGCCTTGACTTTGTCATTTTCAGGCATTGCCATCACTTGGATAGCCTTCAAAAACTACAATACTGCCGAGTTTTTGGGGCTAAAAGCTGAGAATATTCAAAAGGATTCGCTCGCCATTACGGGCTTGAACCGCCTTGTGCGCCACCCACTTTATTTGGGCATCATGCTCTTATTTTTGGGGCTGTGGCTATGGGAAAGCAGCCTGAAAAACCTCATTGCTTTGCTGGCACTGTGGGTTTATTTGGTCATTGGTATCTACTTAGAAGAGCAAAAACTCATCATTTACTTTGGCGAAGCCTACAAAAATTATCAGAAAAAGGTAAAAAAACTCATTCCTTGGATTTGGTAAAAATACTTGATACCATTATAAACTTACTTACATCGCCTTGCCAAGATTGATGCCCAAATACCATTGGCTTGGTAAATGCTAATTTTCAGCCTTTGTTATACGTTATTTTTTTGAAGTATTACAAAATCAATTAATTAATTATGAATATCAAAGATTTAGACCTTAAAGTAGAAACCCTCAGCCCTTATCAAATCAAAATTTATAAACAAAGTACGCTCAATCCTGCAAGTTGGGAGTATGAATACATCGCAGCACAACAACTTGCCATTTATACCATCAAAGGTTTTTTTACAGTAGAAGAAGTACAAAGTATATACAAATACTTGGCTTATCACGCTTACCACCAAGGTCAGAAAATCGTCTGCTCAGTTACAGATTCACGCGAGGTAGAAGGTAGCTTCCACGAAATGAATGAATGGTTTGTCAAAGAGTTTATGCCCAAGGCAGTTGAGCAAGGCTTCAAAGCAAACGCCAATGTACTTTCTAAAGATTTTTATGCCCAACTTGCCCAAGAAGATTTAGACGAAATGATAGGAAATTTATTTATCCAAAGACAGTTTGAAGATTATCAGGAGGCATATACTTGGATAAGTAGCCAAAATTGGGATTTAAGCGAAAAGGCGTAACTTTGCGGCATGCAAATGATTTATACTTTCGCAATTTATATTTATGGAGGCTTGTTGGCATTGGCAAGCCTTTTTCATGGCAAAGCAAAGAAATGGTACTCAGGACGTAGCAATTGGGAGGCGCAACTACAAAGTACTTTTAAAGATAACCAAGACCCCGTGATTTGGTTTCATGCTGCCTCTCTGGGAGAGTTTGAGCAAGGCCGCCCCGTACTTGAAGCCATCAAAGCCGCTCTCAATGCCAAATCTCAAAAACACAAAATACTTCTGACCTTTTTCTCACCCTCAGGATACGAAGTAAGAAAAGAATACGAGCAAGCTGATTTTGTAACTTATCTGCCCTTAGATACTCCCCAAAACGCTTCTAAATTCTTGAATTTGGTCAATCCCTCAGTAGCTTTTTTTATCAAATATGAGTTTTGGATAAATTTTATCCAAGCCATACAAAAACGCAACATTCCTTTGATACTCTTCTCTGCACTCTTCCGAAAAGAGCAGATTTTTTTTAAACCCTATGGCACTCTTTGGAAAAATCTACTGACAAAATATACCCACATCTTTGTGCAAAACCAGGCCTCATTGGATATGCTGAAAAGCTTGCAGCTAGGCAATGTCTCACAAGCAGGGGATACCCGATTTGATAGGGTATTAGAAAATACAAAAACATATATTCACAATGCAGTAGTGCAGCAATTCAAAGCTGACACACCCCTTTTTGTGATAGGAAGCTGCTGGGGAGGCGATTTAGATGTGCTACTCCCTTTTTTAGAAAGCATCAATGTACCCCTAAAAACAGTCATCGCTCCACACGAAATTCACGAAAATACCCTCAAACGCATAGAGAAAGCCTTGGCAGGACGCACCTTCAGGTACTCTCAAGCACGCCAAGTGATTGGCAACGACTTAGACCAATATTCTGTACTTATCATAGACAATGTGGGGCTGCTGGCGCAAATTTATGCCTATGCAGACTTTGCTTATGTAGGCGGAGGTTTTGGTGAAGGCTTGCACAATATCTTAGAACCTGCCGCCTTTGGTGTGCCTGTCTTTTTTGGAGAATCATATCAAGACTTTCCCGAAGCGGTCGCATTGATAGAAAAAAAAGGAGCATTCTCTGTTAAAAACCGACAAGAACTTATCCCTATTTTTGATAGACTGTACCATAGCCAAGCACTGCTCGAGCGAGTACGCCAAACCAACCAATCTTATATTCAAGAAAATGCCCACAGCTCCGAAAAAATTGTACAGTTTTTCTTCAATGAGGTATATCAAAAAATAAAATAGTTGTAATGCCCACAATATGACAAAAGAAGTTCCTCCCCTTCAGGCAGAGGCAATCGGTTCTACATCAATGTCAATGACGCTCTTGTAGAGCTATGCTTAAATTATTTAAAATATTACCTACAGTACACACATACAGTGCTGAAAAAGCCCTGTAGAGGCGTTCCATTGGTAAGCATTACAAAATATTTAGCCATTGGCCCCAGCGAGGTGCCCAATGCTGTCAACTTAACAGAAAAGTAAGGATGAGCCTAACTTACAAAATCCCTTTTTCTGTTAATAGACCTTCCACTTTTTTAAAAAGTGGAAGGTCTTACTGCCATAAAATCCTTAAGTTGACAGCATTGAGCGAG
>CAYZUZ010000125.1:0-4698 GCA_964481795.1 uncultured Cryomorphaceae bacterium | reverse complement strand
GTTTTCTGATCTATCCAAAGGGTCATTCTATCTACTTCGTTTTCTGCATTTATAATGCTTACTTTCCAGCAGGGTAGGCCTTGTATGCTTTCTACGCCTTCTACTTTTAGGTTCATGGTTTTGCCCTTCATGGTTGCCATATCGGGCATCATAAGGCTGATGTTGTAGCCATTTGCCAAGGGCAAGCCTCCTATCAACAAATCCAACCCTGCACCATCGCTTAGGTAGGCTGCTTCCATTGCTATGTTCATTTTTTGCCCCATAGCCGATAGTTCTATACCTTGGTCTGAGAAATCCATACTGAAGCTTTGACCCATTTGTGATATAGCTCTACTTACGGGTTTAAATTCAGCTGAGTAGGTGATTTCGTCTTTTATTTGTCCTAAGGCCGGACTGTTTGATACATCGCTTACCACCCATTGATTATCTTTTTTGCTAATGCTGCGCTCTGTAGTCATGGGTATTTCTTGTCCTTGAACTTGGATGTTTACTTTATAAGAAATTTTTGATTCGCTGAAATTGCAGTTTAACGCAGGTAATGCTTTGGCTACGCTTACAGCTTTGGGAGCTTCATAAGTAACCTTGCTGATATCCACTTTTAATTTTTCTAGTGTTTCGGCTACATCAGCGGGCATATCCGCTTGGTAGCGACCGCCCAATACGCCTGCCAAAAACTTCTCAACCTCGGCATACATAGCCATTTTGTTGAGTGGCTTGGAAAAACCGTGACCTTCATCGGCTGCCAAAAGATAACTCACCTGCTTGCCATTATCGCGCATGGCTATGGCTATTTGATCGGCTTCTGCTTTCTTTACTCTGGGGTCGTTGGCACCTTGTATAATCATCAAAGGTTTGGTGATTTTATCGGCACTAAACAATGGGCTCGCCTCGCGGATAAGCTTCTCACCTTCCGGGGTATTAGGGTCGCCTACCATGCCATACAAAAAGGCGCGACCAGATTCCCAATAGGCAGGTACCGACTCCAAAAGGGTAAAAATATTGCTCGGTCCTACGATATCTACACCGGCTGCATATACCTCAGGAGTAAAGGCCAATCCGGCCAAGGTAGCATAGCCTCCATAAGAACCTCCCATAATGGCCACTCTTTTGGGGTCAGCTATTTTATTGTCTATCAAATATTTAACACCCCAAGTAATATCATCTTGCATGAGTTTTCCCCACTGCAAATCGCCTGCATTAAGGAATTTTTTACCATAACCACCGCTAGCACGAAAGTTGGGTTGCAATACAGCATAACCGCGGTTGGCCAAAAATTGCACTTCAGCATCATAACCCCAGTAATCTCTTGGGCCTTTAGGACCACCATGTACCAATACCACTACGGGTAAGTTTTTGGCTTTCATGCCTTTGGGCAAGGTTAAAAAAGCAGGTATTTCCAATCCATCGCTGCTTTTGTAGGTAATGGCTTTCATTTCTGAAAGATTTTTCTCTACCTCTTTCAACTTGGGTCTTGGGGTATATTGGAAAATGAGTTCTTTAGTTTTTGGATCAAAAAAGTAAGCTTCTGAGGCAAAACGATCTCCATATACACTTACTAAAAACTTAGAATAATCTTTGGTGCTGCTGCCGAAACCAATTTCTCTCCCTGGAAATTTCTTCTGCAAAAATTTGTAGTTGGCTTCCCACTCTTTATTTTGCCAATATATACGGGTTTTATCGTCGGTATAGCTGGTAGAGATGATTTTGCGGGTATTGCGATCGATGCTCAAGTTGCCAAAATCTACCCTATTTAAAGGATCGCTGGCAATTCTGGTCATTTGTTGGGTTTTTGGATTCATGAGGAAGAGCGTACTCAAATCCAAATCGCCTTTGTTGGTTTCGAGGTAAAACTGCGTATTGTCTTCGTTCCAGGCTACTACGCCTGCACCTTCTGTTACGCTAAAGTCATAAATAGGTGTAAGCTTATCGCCTTCTTTATAAAAAATGGTGGTATTTCCTTTTTCATCGGTTTTGTAGAGGAGTCTTAATTTGTCGTCCCAATCAAAATTATAGCCCGTAATGCGGTCGTTGTTTTCGTAAACCAAGTCGAGTTTACCCGTAGCAATGCTCAATTGATACAAATCGTGCCAAGCTTTATCACGGTCGTTTAATCCTATCATAAGCAAATCAGGATTGTTGTCGCTTACATTATAAATGCGTGCAGTAACCTCATCACGTGGGGTCAGGTTTCGCGACTCAGGCACTTGACCTTGAGCTGTTTTTAAAAAAGGGTCTACCGCAAATACGTTGATGTTTTCATCTCCATCTTTGTCTTTTACATAGAGGATGTATTTGCCATCAACCGTCCAGAAGTAGCCATACAATGGTCGTTTGCTGTTGGTAAGCGGACGAGCAGCGCTGAAGGGTTCATCAAATTTTTTGACCCAAATATTCATAATGCCCTCGTATTCTTTTAAAAAAGAAATCCATTGGCCATCGGGGCTCAGCTGCCCTCCAGATATTTCAGGATTTCCGAAGAATAAATCTCTATCGAGTAAAGTTGTTTTTTGTGCGTTCATGTTAAAAGCTAATTGAAGTGCAAATAACACAGCAAAAGCTTGTAGTGCAAGATTTTTCATTTAGATTAAAGTTAATTGATTATAAATGCCTTAGTGCCAAAGGTAGTAGGCAATATTACAGAGCAAGCAGAATTTTGGGGTTCTTTAACAATTATGGTTTTGTTTGGAGTAATGAGTTCCTAGTTTGGTAGTTCCTTGTTTGGTAGATTTATAGTTCTTAGTTTGATAGATTGATAGTTGTCCATGCCTGAATAGTGTTGACCGTTTTTGTGAATGATTAATTAAAACAAATAGCGTATAGTGAAACGTCTCAACAACTCAACGTCTCAACGTCTCAACAAATAAACAAATAAACAACTCAACGACTCAACAACTCAACGCCTCAACAAATAAACAACCTCAACGACTTAACGACTCAACAAATAAACAACTGAACATCTCAACGACTCAACCTTTCTTTCTAGTATCAGTTTTTTTCAGCAAATTTTACATACATTATCGAATATTTGTCGAATATCTATGCAAAATTTGTTATTTTTGCATCCTATTTAATCGAAAAGAAATTCTTTATGTTGGATTGGGTTCAATTGGGAAATACGCCTATTGATTATGCTACTTTGCTGAGCTTGTTAAGGCGTTATAAATCGCCCAAAGACAAAATCATGGCTCTGGAAAGACAAAAAAAGTTGATTCGAATTAAAAAAGGTTTGTTTGTAGTGAGTCCTGAAATGGGAGGAACTCCTTTGTCTAGAGAATTGATTGCTAATCATTTATACGGCCCTTCATATGTTTCGATTGAAAGTGCTCTGTCTTTTCACCATTTGATTCCTGAAAGGGTATACAGCATGCGTTCGGTGACCCTAAAACGAGCAAAAAAATACACCACCCCTTTAGGTGAATTTGACTATCGCTCGGTGTCACCTGATTATTATTCTATCGGAATTGAACAACAAGAAACCACAACTAAGACAAACTTTTTGATGGCCACACCCGAAAAAGCTTTATGTGATATCGTGGTATTGACACCTGGTTTGCGATTACAGTCGCCAAAAGCTATGCATCAGTACTTAGAAGAAGATTTGCGGATAGATATAGCTGAAAAACCTTGGAACTCAGAGATTGTGCGCGAGTGTAGCGAAACAGGAAAGAAAAAAACAGAATTAAAACTTCTCTTTAAAATATTACAAGCCTATGAGTAAAAGTGTGTTTGATCAAATGATAGCCCGACATGCCACTCAAACAGAGGAAAATCGAATTCATGTGCAGCACGAGGTGATGCAACAAATTACCCTAGCAGGCTTGTACAGAGGTGGTTTTTTTAACAAAGCCGCTTTTTACGGAGGAACTTGTTTGCGCATTTTTCATTCTTTAGCTCGTTTTTCCGAAGATTTAGATTTTTCGCTCATGCAGGCAGATGCTCATTTTGCTATTGAAAATTATTTTGATGCCATAGTGGATGAGTTTAAGGCATTGGGAAGGGAGGTCATTATTATCAAAAAAGAAAAGAAATTGAAATCATCTGTTGATTCGGCTTTTTTAAAAGACAGTACGGAACTGTATCATATTCGATTTCAAACGGTTCCTCAAGTGAAAATCAAAATTGAGGTAGACACAAAGCCGCCACTAGGATTTCAAACAGAATCGAAATTGCTGTTATTGCCGTTTTCATTTCGAGTACAGTGTTTTACACTTCCTGATTTATTTGCAGGAAAGATGCATGCTTTTTTGTTTAGAAATTGGAAAAATAGAGTAAAGGGGAGAGATTGGTACGACTTTGAGTGGTATGTTCGTCATCAAATTCCATTGGGATTTACCCATTTTGCAGAGCGTACACATCAAACAAATCATTATGATCGTTCGGTAATGAATGTTCAATTTTTTAAAGAATTGCTTTAAAAGAGAATTTCGGAAACGGATATAAACCAAGTAAGGAATGATGTAAGACCTTTTTTATCAGATGTATCTGAAATTGACATTTGGTCAATGGATTATTTTTTACAATTGGTTGATTTAATGCGTGTAGAGGGTTAGAGGGATTTAGTACTGGTAGAACAGTATCTAAGTTCTGCGTTTTTCAGGAAGCAGCAAAAAACTATGGCTTTGAAAATTGAATAGTTTGAATTGTGAATTATTAATTGTGAATTATTAATTGTGAATTATTAATTGTGAATTATTAATT
>CAYZUZ010000124.1:0-4700 GCA_964481795.1 uncultured Cryomorphaceae bacterium | reverse complement strand
AAAGCATACTTAGTAGGCTCTACTTCAAACTGTTGGTTAAACTTATTGCGAAGGCTTTGTAGTTGTAAATTACTGCTATTTATATAGCTGCTTTCTACCGTTGTAAATTTTAAACGATTGAGGTATCGTTGCTCTACGGTGGGTATTTCCAATACGGTGCTTCTACCCATCAAGGTGATGTCGTGGCTTCGCATCAAGGCTAATTTTGAAACCAAGTCGCTCATAATGAGCCTATCATCTGATAGACATACTACAAAGGCTGGCTTTGCTTTTCCTATTTCGGTGAGTTGCGTTTTGGCCACTAATTCTTTTTGTGAGATTATTTTTTTGAAAGGAATCTGATTCTTAGTAAGTAGACTTTCTAAATTTTCGATTTTGAAAACTCCAGATTCTTTGCCAGTGCCGATGAGGTAAATATCACCACTACTTAAAAAGTTTGAAGAGATGAGCTCGGCAAGGGCTTGGAGTTCTGCTTGGTCGTCGGGTTGCGAATTGTATAAAACCGGACGTTTATTGAGATCAATATTTTTACTCAAAGGCGAGATAATTTTTATAGGTTCATGGGCTAAAAAGTCGGCCAAACTTTCAGCTTGCTTTGTGTAAAATGGACCAAAAATGATATCTGAAAATCTCACCTCTTCCTTCTCGGCCCACTTTTTCATATCGGTCTCTTTGGGGTTCAAATATTGAACCTGAACCTTCATATGATACCCAAGCATTTCTAAAGAATCCAAAGCTATCTTGAAACCTGTATAAAACTCAAAACCAGCAAGTTCTGGCTTGCTCAAAGAGCTTTTTCTATCTTCGAAACCTGCAAATCTCAGATCGTCTATTGGCAATAGCAGCAATACACGTATGGTTTCACCTGAATAATCGCTGATGCTATCGCCTTTTTTTGCTTCTTCTTTTTTCTCTAATTTTTTAGGAATAATCAATAAAGTTCCCTTTTTAAAGCCTAGTTTTTTTATCTCTGGATTGTACATGTAAAAGGCCTCTTTTTCTAAATCAAAGCGCTCTAAAATATCTTCTTCCGTATCACCCTCCTGCACTCTGTAGGTTTTGAAGCTTGTGCTTTTTTCTTTGCCTGTATCCGTTGCAAGACTTTCTATCGGTTTTATAATTTGGATTGGATTTGAATTTTCTTGCTTTACCTTAATCACTTGACCTACACGTATTCCATTTTCTATTTCACCTTGGGTATTGATTCGCAAAAGTTCCGAAACCTTGGTATCGTATAGTTTAGCAATAGAAAAAAGTGTTTCCCCTTCTTTTACTTTGTGAAAGCCGGAGGGTATTTCTTCTTTGATAGGTAGCATTTTTTCATTTGGCACGGGGGTGGTTTTCACAGGGTTTTGCTTTGGAAAACGAGGAATAATTAAACTAGAGCCTAGCTGTAAGGGTTTATCTTTTAGGTAAGGATTCAGGTTAATTAGCTCATCTTCAACTACATTATACTTCTTACATAAGGAATAAATCGTTTCTCCATCCTGTACTGTGTGCTTTAAAAATCTGGTGGTGTCTATGGGCAATTCGTCGTCTTCTTTAGGGACGGGCACCATCAATAACTCGCCCACTCTTATTCCATTTTTGGCTTGTGGATTAAATTTGAAAAATTCTGATTCACTTATGTTATACTTTTTACAAAGTGAAAACACCGTTTCACCGGCTTGTACTTTGTGAAACTGAAATTTTTCGCTCTGAGCAGAAACCTGCGCTATGCAGAGTATTAGCATGAAGCTGAAAACAAATTTTTTGAGAATCATTTTATTCTAATTTTTTATGGTACAAGTCTGGAGCTGACTCTCATAAGTAAAAGCTTCGCGCACTGTTTGGAGGGGGTTTTCATCTTTTACTGGCTTCGCAAAGGTCAACTGTTGATTTTATTCTTAAAAAAAAACTTTGTCAATTAATCAAGAGTCATTTGTTGATTTTTTTTGGTTGTTGTCAAAATTATTTTCTCCAAAATAGATGTAGAGCTATTTCAATAGTCAAAAACAATAAACACAAAATTAAAAAGTATTCCCACAAGGTAGAACCCTTCAAGGTAGATTGGAGCTCTTCTTTTGTAGATGTACTTAATCTACTTAAATCTAACTCACTGAAATGAAACCATTCAGCTAACTGACTCGCGCTTACATAATCCTGAATACTCTCTGATGATGGCCGTGCAAAATAGACCAATCCCAAGGTTTCTTTTTGATAGGTGATGGAATAAAACCCCTCGTTGAGGTTGCGCAAATCGGGATACAGCTCTACCCTATTTGCAAACTGTTTTTGATAGGGAATAAATGCTGCTTTTTTATCTTGGTTCATGGATAAGGCTGCGTCTTTACCCAATTGATTTACAGGTAATTGTATGATTTCTGTTTGATCTAGACTCAAATATAAAGGTCGGATAGAACCCGCGCCAAAGGCGAAATTTTTTAAGGTGGGCACCACTACATTATTATTTTCAATATCGGTATAAAGTGCGTTAAAAGGCGCTGCTGCAAGGAATATGTGTGCTCCTGTACTGGTCTTTTTTACCTGCAAAAAATCATATGAACCACCGAAGCTCAGCAAGCTTTGCGCTTGATTTTTAGGTAAATGGTACCTAAACCATACCGTAGGCAAAAGTGGAAATTCCTCTTCATAAACGAATGCGTTTTTGTACAAAAAGCTTTGATAATCAATGCGTATAAGCTCTGAAGTATCTTCCGTTGCTTTGCCATATCGCAAATTGTAGGAACTCAACAAGCGATTCAGTGCGGCAATGTCGCTTTGCCTGCCGGGTAAAATCATCAAGCTTTTTCCTTGATTTATAGCCTCATTTATAGATTGATACAAATCGTTATCCATGGTTTTGGGTGCAGATAATATGATGGCCTGAGCCTGGTCTACCTCATTTTTTACCCATCTAGATTGGGGCATTGCTACCCAATCAAACAAAGATGTATCACCCAAAATTCTTTCAAAAACACCGATTTCTTCGGCCTCATTGTAGAGCAGTGCTACCTTAGGCTTATCGCTGGTATTGAGCGCAAAACCCAATTGATTATCAAAATCACTCAAGCCATCGGTAATGAATACTTCTCCTTTAATATGACCTCTTTGATTAACCAAAATATTGGCCTGCTCTACGCGCAGCTCTCCAGGAGCTAAATGAATTTTCCGATTAAATTGCTTCTTATTATCCAAACTCAATTCAAGCAAAACATCTTTCAGTGTATCCGGTGAATGATTTTTTACCACCACATTTAGTGTGTTTATTTTGGCTAATTGCACAAAAGGCTTATCCAACCAAAGTGAATCAATAGAGATGTTTTTGATTTTGCTACTCTGTTTTACCTGTATAGGAAAAATCTTTAACCCCGAATTGGTGTTTAAAATTTCTGTTTTATCATTTTGAAAATCAGAGATCAAAAACACCCAAGCTTCTTCTGAATCATCGCCCAAATGATATTTTGCTTGTTCTAGCTGTGTAGCCCAATGCCAAGGATGAGCCGACAAAGGCAGCGCCTTTACCCATTCACGGGCCTCGCTAGGTGATGTCCATTTGGGAAAATAATTCTCTATAACTCCCGTAAGAATAATGACTTGATCATCCCATCGAAGTTGGTCTAAAATTTCTTGAGCTTTTTGTCTGGCCTCCTGAATAACTGTGAGCTCGCTTGTGCCTTTTCTGCTCATGCTGAGCGAATTATCAACCACCAACACCACTTTTCTACCTTGTGTGCCGGGGGTAATGCCTTGTGCGGGCAAATAAGGCTGTGCAAAAGCGAAAACCAGAGCCGCTAGTGCAAGCATTCGTGCCGCCAATATGAGTAGATGCTTGAGTTTTTGTTGTCTTTTTTGCTGATTTACAGCTTCTTGAAGCAACTGTACATTGCTAAAATATATTTTTTTGTACCTGCGAAATTGGAATAGATGAATAAGCACCGGAATAGCGAGTGCGCTCAATGCCCATAAAAATCCAGGTACTAAAAATTGCATTTGTTTAGAATTTGCTTGATTTTAAACGCTTTTTAAACCAGCAATAGTTTCCAAAGGGTTTTCACTTTTAAAAACAAAGTTACCAGCTACAAGAACATCTGCTCCAGCATTGAGGAGTTTTGGAGCATTTTGCGCTTGAACACCTCCATCAATTTCTATCAAGAAATTTGCCCCAGCAGATTGACGCATTGCTGCTAATTTTTGAATTTTTAAATAGGTATTTTCAATGAATTTTTGACCACCGAAGCCCGGATTTACGCTCATCAAACACACCAAATCTAAATCGCAAAGCACATCCTCCAAGGCAGAAACCGGTGTGTGTGGGTTTAGCGCTACTCCTGCTTTCATACCTGCTTCTTTAATAGCGTAAATACTTCTGTGCAAATGAGTTGAAGCTTCAATATGCACCGTAAGTATATCTGCACCCGCTTTTTTAAAATCAGAAATGTAACGCTCCGGTTGAACGATCATAAGATGCACATCAAAAATCTTGTTGCTCAAAGGTCGCATGGCTTCAATTATTGGCAGTCCGAAGGAAATATTGGGCACAAACACGCCATCCATTACATCCAGATGATACCAATCGGCATGCGACTTTTCCAGCATGATACAAGTATCGGCCAAGCGTGTAAAGTCTGCCGCTAATAAAGAAGGAGCAATAATCGCCATGGTTATTTTTTAAAAATTAAAAATAAAACAAAGCGCAAAGTTAGTAGAAAGGGGGTAGT
>CAYZUZ010000123.1:0-4745 GCA_964481795.1 uncultured Cryomorphaceae bacterium | reverse complement strand
CCTAGCCCCGATGGGAGCGGCAGCCTCTGCGGGGATTTTTTTTTCATGAAAAAAATCCCCGCAGAGCTACAGCGGACAGCGGGAAATAGCTCCTAAAAAAAATGAAGTTCCCATCTGTATTGACTTGAGGTGTTCTATTTTAAATACGTGCCCAACCATCCAAAAAACTCACTGTGCCAAACAAGGGCATTTTGGGGTTTCATGACCCAGTGACCTTCGTCGGGAAAGAGCAAAAGTTTGGAGGGGATGCCTTGCAGCTGTGCTGCTTGAAAGGCTTGTAAACCTTGCTCTACGGGCACTCGAAAGTCTTGTTCGCCATGGATTACGAGCAGTGGAGCCGTCCATTTTTCTACAAAAAGGTGGGGCGAAAATTCGGTATAGGCTTTAGGTTGAGGCTTTTGCCAGTAATTACCTCCCAAATCCCAGTCGGCAAAAAAGAGCTCTTCGGTGGTGCCGTACCAACTCTCCATATGGAAAAGTCCGCAGTGTGAAATAAGTGCTTTGAAACGCCCCTCGTGTATGCCTGCCAGTTGGTACACGCTATAGCCCCCATAAGAGGCGCCAACGGCACCCATTCGGTTTTCATCGGCCCAGGGTTCTTGGGCTACATCGTCAATGGCTGCGAGGTAATCGCGCATGGCTTGACCGCCCCAATCTTTGGATATGGCTTGGTTCCACTCCTTGCCAAAGCCAGGAAGCCCCCTTCTGTTGGGCGCTACTACTACGTAGCCTTGTGACGCCATCACTTGAAAATTCCATCTGAAGCTATAAAATTGAGATACTGCGCTTTGTGGCCCGCCTTGGCAATACAGCAATACGGGATATTTCTTATTTGAATCAAAATTGGGGGGCAATAAGACCCATACCAGCATGTCTTGTCCATCGGTGGTTTTTACCATGCGTTTTTGTACGGTGGGTTTGGCTAATTTGCTGAATAATTGGGTATTTACTTGTGTGAGCGGTCTGGGATTGCCCTTGGCATCGAAGGTAAAAACTTCGGCAGCGTGGTTCATATCCATACGCATGGCCACCAAGCTTTTGCCTGCGTATTGCAAGCCATAATAATTGTATTCGCCCGAGCTGAAAACCTCCCTTTTGGCAAGCGACATGCGCTTGAGGTTGATTGTGTATTTATAGATGGGCTGTGTAGCAGATTCATCTAGCGTTACATAAAGTTCGTTATTGCTTGCCCAAACTACATCGTGCAGATAATCTTGCTCGCTGATAAGGTGGTAGCTGCCTTTGGTCCTATCGTAAATAAAAAGGCGAGGCACATCGGATTCATAGCCATCATTTTCCATACTTAGAAAGGCGATGTATTTGCCATCGGGCGAAAAACTTGGGCTTTGATCGTAGCCTTTGAGTCCTTGGGTTATGGTGCGCGTGGTACGGGTTTCTATATCATATAAATACAGCTCCGAATTGGTGCTGCGTGCAAATTCTTTACCCCTCATTTTTTTGCTGGAATACACGATTTGCTTACCATCGGGACTGAGCTGAAACTGCTCGCTGCCGCCAAAGGGAGGCGTAGGGGCATGAAAAGGTTCGCCTGAGTTGATGTCGGTAAAATCAGATATTCTAGGCGATTGCTGTACTTGTGCCAAAGGGATATCGAGATAAGCAATATGGGTGATTGTTTTGGGCTGCCAATAGTTCCAATGGCGGTACATGAGATCGTTGTACAAGCGGTAATTGGCTTGAGGCAACTGACCCGAATAATCTGGCAGTGTTGCTTGCTCATCTTGCACCTGGGTGGTAAATAAAACCCTGAGCCTATTGCCAACCACAAAAACCTTGACATCGCTCATGCCGCCAGCCACAGCCGTGGCTTGGTAGGCACCTGTTTTATCGGCCAGATACAATTGGCCACCTTGCACATAGGACACAAAACCCGTATTGCCTACATATCTACCCGTGTGTATGCCGCTTGCCTCATGAAAAAGTTTGGGCTGCGAACCTGCGGCTGTACCCAGTGTGTAAAGGTTTTTACTGCCTTTGTTTTCATCGATATCAAAAGTGCTTACCGAGTAAATGATTTCGCTGCCGTCGGGCTTGAGGTCTTCTAAAGAAACGCGGCCCAGTTGCCAGAGCAAATTGGGGTTCATGGTAGGTTGGGCTAGCATAAAGCTGGCAAAGAGCATAATGCTCAGGCTGAGACTAAACTTTTTCATGGATTGATCTATTTAAAAGGCTAAAGTAAGCAGCAATCAAAAATGTGTACAACGCAATGCTTATTCAAGAACAAAATTCTAAGGTATTTTGATAATATATTTGTCAATTCAATATTAAAAAAATGCAGTATTTATATCAAAACCTAAAATTATTGCGCAAGCGAAAAAAACTTTCGCAAGAGCAATTGGCCGAAACACTGGGTGTATCGCGCTCATCGGTAAATGCTTATGAAAATCAATTGGCCGACCCCACCTTGGCTACATTGATTAAAATTTCCGATTTTTTTAAAATCAGTATCGATAGGCTGCTGAAGCAAGATTTGAAGCTGCTTGCAGAAAGTGCCTTGGGCGAAATAGAACGCGGACTCGATTTTGACCTGCAAGGCAAGCGGTTGCGCATACTCAGCACCACGGTTGATGTTCAAAATAAAAATCAGATAGAACTCATACCCGAAAAAGCCAAAGCTGGCTATGTAAGCGGATATGCCGATGTAGAATTTTTGCGCGATTTGCCCAAGGTGCAATTGCCCTTTTTGAGCAACAACAAGCAATACCGCGTATTTCCTATAGCAGGCGACTCCATGCCTCCTGTAGCACATGGATCGTATGTGGTGGCCGAATACATAGACAATTGGAAGGAAATCAAAGACTTGCAAGCTTGTATTTTGATTACACAAAGCGAAGGCATTGTATTCAAGCTAATCAAAAATCGCCTGGAGCAAGAAGGTATCGTACATTTGATTTCGACCAATCCCATTTATAAGCCTTATACATTGGCTGTAACAGACCTGTTAGAAATTTGGAAATTCAAGTATTTTATCAGTCCTGATATGGATATTAATTTGCTCAATGAAAACGATTTGAAAAAAGCGCTGTTGCAAGTACAAAGTGAATTGGTTGAGATTAAAAACAGACTTAAACCCAACAATACATGAAAATTACCGTAGAAATAAGCATGTACCCTTTAGACCAAAACTATATACCCCCGATAGATGATTTTTTGGTTCGCATTCGCAAATATCCCAACATACGGGTAGTTACCAATGCTACCTCAACACACCTTTGCGGAGAGGCCGAGGAAGTCTTTGAACTCTTAAAAAATGAAATCACAAAAAGCTTTGAGCAATTGAATCAAGGTATCTTTGTGAGCAAAATACTGAAAGGCGAACTTATTTAGCCATAGATAAAATAAACAATTCATGATCAACCACAACGGTGAAATTACACTAGGCACATCCTTACAAATAGAAATAACCCACAGAGCACTCAACTATGGCGATGCACTGTTTGAAACCCTCAAATACACCCAAGGAAAAATATTGTGGTGGGAGAGTCACTACTTCCGATTGATGGGCTCTATGCGCATACTGCGCATGGAAATTCCCACTGAATACACCATGGAATACCTAGAAGAGCAAATGCTAGAAACCCTGCGAGCTGCCCACATGGAACAGCAAACCGTAAGAATAAAGCTAACAGTATACCGAAAAGGCGCTGGCAAGTACACACCCCAAACCCGCGAAGTAGGATTTTTTGTTCAAATAGAACCCTTAGCCCATGCGAAATACGAGTTTGAAGAAACACCTTGCGAAATAGAACTATACAAGGATTTTCAGAAGCAGCAAAACCTATTGGCTACGCTTAAAACAACCAATAGTATGCTGTACACTTTGGCCTCCATTTACAAACAAGAAAATGGATATCAAGAAGTATTGCTACTCAATACCGACAACAAACTAATAGAAGGCAGCAGTACCAACCTTTTTTTAGTAAAAGGTAACACCCTGAAAACAGCCCCTTTGGAAAGCGGATGCCTGAAGGGAATTATGCGTCAAAATATTTTAAAATGGGCGCCACTGCTGGATTTGAACATAGAAGAAACAGCAGCCACGCCCTTTGAACTCCTACAAGCAGATGAGGTATGGCTCACCAATGCCATCATAGGCATACGTGCAGCTACATTGTATCGCAAGCGAAATTTTGGAGCAGTATACGCCCAAAAAATGCTGAACCTAATCAACGAAAAAGCAGATGCAGATGAAAGTACCTTTGTATTTTAAACCCATAGAATGGCCACAAACGCACAAAAACTAAACTCCCACCCCTATTTGAGCGCCACCCAATTTCATAGCTGGCTGGAGCACAACCTACTTGGCCACAAGCTTTTTGAGGTAAAAAAGGGGAAGTCGTTAGAATCTCGCGATTTGTTTCATTTACAATATGGTCGAGGAGCTATTCACGTGTTGATTTGGAGTCAGATGCATGGTAATGAAGCCACTGCAACCTATTCGATCAGCGATATTTTGCTCGAAATAAACACAGAAAGCGCCTTTTGGAAAAATATAGCCGCTGCATGCACACTACATTTTGTTCCCATGCTCAATCCAGATGGAAGCGAGCGCTACCTGCGACAAAATGCCTTGGGCAGCGACCTCAATCGCGAGGCACTAAAACCCACCTCACCTGAGTTGCTTTTTTTACTTGATATACAAAAAAAATATTCCATTCAATGGGCATTTAACCTCCACGACCAACGCGATATTTTTAGCGTAGGACACAGCCCCAATCCTGCAA
>CAYZUZ010000122.1:0-4746 GCA_964481795.1 uncultured Cryomorphaceae bacterium | reverse complement strand
GCCATATCCTGTGGCAGCTCCGAATCGAAAAATAGTCTTTCGTGGGTGGTAGGATGGGTAAGTCCTAAGGTTTTGGCGTGTAAACAATGACGAGGACAAATACCAAAACAATTTTGTATAAACTGCTGATATTTAGCAAATCGCGTTCCTTTTAGGATTTGATCGCCACCGTATTCAGGGTCGTTGAATATGGGGTGTCCTATGCTTTTCATATGGATTCTTATTTGGTGTGTTCGTCCGGTTTCAAGTTTACACTCTACCAAGGTTACATAGCCAAATCGCTCCAAAACTCGATAATGAGTAACGGCATGTTTTCCGTAATCGCCCTCCGGAAAAGTGTCCATGACTTTTCTGTCTTTAAAACTTCTACCTATGGGTACATCTATGGTGCCTTCCTCTTCTTTAAAATCGCCCCAAACCAAGGCGTGATAGGTGCGCTCGGTGCTTCTGTCAAAAAATTGCTTGGCCAAATGTGCCATGCTAAATTCGCTCAAGGCTACCACCATAATTCCGCTGGTATTTTTATCTAATCGGTGTACCAACCCTGGGCGTTCGCTGGTGCTTCCTTTTGGCAATTGCTCAATGATATAGGTCAAAGCATTGACCAAAGTTCCAGTGTAATTGCCATAGCCAGGGTGCACCACCAAACCTGCTTGTTTGTTCAAAATAATGAGTTCATTATCTTGATAAACAATATCTAAGGGGATGTCTTCGCCCAATATTTCTATTTCGCGTGGCGGATGACTCAGTACCACGCTTACTACATCGTGTGCTTTTACTTTGTAGTTGGATTTTACGGCAATGCCATTTACTTGTATAGACCCAGCGTCAGCGGCTTTTTGAATTTTATTGCGTGAGGTGTTTTCAATTAAGTTGAACAAAAATTTATCTACCCTCAATGGTTTTTGTCCTGATGCAGCTGTAATTCGATGGTGTTCAAAGAGTTCATCGCTTTCTATTAGCGATGTATCGAGCATTTCTTCGCTCATATTTTGCTTATTTTTTGTCGGTAAAGCATTGTATTGTTTTTATCTTTCACGAGCAATACATACATGCCTGATTTTAAAATATTTATGTCTACATACGCTCTCAAGGGCTCAGCCAATACTTTACGTCCGCTTAAATCGTACAGTTCTAAAATTAGGTTTCTTGTATCGTCTAAATCTGTTTTGAAATTTAAAATTCCGTTGTTCGGATTGGGATAAAAAGTAAATGAATGGCCTTGGAGGTCAATGCTTTGTGTAGATAAATCTAAAGGGGCATACCGAAAATAAGGCCTTATCAGTAGTGCACCGTCAAATGCCGAGGGAAACCAGTTGAACCCATCGCCATAAATGATTTGGGTTTTTCCTGGGTTATTCACATCAAATCCTATGTTGAGTTTTTCGGCTGTGCGCTGCTTTACACCTATAAATACAGGATTATTTAGGTAAAAAGGTTCATCTAGTTCATAAATACCAAATTTTTGCCAATTGTGTACATATTCAGGTGTGTACAGGGAGTCGCTCTCATACAGCAGTTGCGTAGGGAAGTTGTTGTTGTTGAGCCATATGGCTATTCGAAATTCATTTTGAGTAGCATCAATGCCAGCCGGGGTAAAGTTGATGTACAATCCTTTCAAGGTATCGGCTTGCTCTGGTGTAAGGCTGAAAAGTGTGTATATTTCTGCTTGATTTTCAATGCCATAAGCGCGCTCTGCTGAGCCATCATCAAAGGCATAAAAGTTCCTAAAGCTCTGTGTATGCCACAAGGTGTCGTTTCTGCGTAGGCCTTCATTGGCACCTGTGAAATAACTGTACATATTGAGCTCAAACTCCTGATTAGGTAGTGGATTGATTACAATGGGTTGCCCTTGAGGAGGTGTATAGGATTGGTCAAACACTACTTCTGTATTATAAGGATGGGTATCATCTAAAGAAGGACTCCCTCCACTTGCGGCTATCAAATTGCCTTGGTAAAATACATTGTAGCGACCTAAAATTAAATTGATGCTTCCAGGATTGCCATTTTTTCTGTAGGTCATGGAGGCTGTAGTTTTCAATCGGCTGTTATCAAAGAGCCAGTAGGGTATATGACTGAAATTACCTGTAAGCATATTGGGATGAAAGTTTATAAAGGCAGCATCTACCACCGAAGTGTCTGCTAGGGTTCTGTTGGCATTAAGGCGCAGATAATCAACATGCCACATGTCAAAAGCTCCACCACGCGCTCCGTAATTACCTATCCGGAATCTAAAGCCTTTTTGTAAGTATTCTGGCTGATTTATTTCAATGGCTGCGGCTTTAAAGGGTTTTACATCACCCTCACCTCGTACGCTCCATACGCGCCTCCATTGGTTGAGGCCAGGCGCCCAAAAATCCACTACCAGCGAGTCATTTGTTTCAGGAGCTTCGCCTAATCCTTTGGGTTGATAGTAAAAGGTAAGTACTACGTTGTTTCGGTTTCTTAAATCTAAGTATCTGGATGTGAGTACATCAGCTAAGGTGTCACTACTCAATGAGCCTTCTAGGTAAGGAAAGCCGCCTTCGTTGAGGCCATCAAAAGTGGCTGTGCCGTAGGAGTACATACCTATAGCCAAAGTTTTGTTTATGAATACTTTAGCATCCGACCAAAGCCTTGGATTGGGAATTTCACTATCGTGATACGAAAAGTCGTCGGCAAAGGGCAGCCCAAGGGTATCATCAAAATTCTGTGTTCTGGCGCTAGTATGATTTATTGCGCTTTGAGGCCTTTGTACAGGATGACTCAAAAATTCAGTGGGTTGACTTTGAGCCACGCCCAAAAATCCAAAAACAAAAATCAAAAATGTAATTGTGTAGTAATGCATCAATTTTTTATCAGGGAATATCTTGGTTGTATAACGAGTCTACTGGAATTTTATTGATATCCTGAGTAAACCATAAGTTTATTTCAGCTCCCATAGCTATTTGATTTTCATTTTGTAGGCTGGGTTCTTGTTTATATACAAATACTAATAAAGTATCGGTAGTGGTTTCATCAAAGCTTAAGTATCCAATATTCAAGAAGTTGGATTTTATTTTTTCCAAGGCTTCTTTGTATCCCAGGCCTATGAATTGTGGGGTTTCTATGGTTTCATTGCTCAATCCCATGCCCAATACAAGATTTACTGTAGTGCCTTTTGGGTATTCAGAGCCGGGTATTATTTCGCGTTCGTTTACTTGTATGCCTACCACCATGTCTTTGCCTATATAGGGCACATAAGACACCTTGCCTAGTCTAAACCCCTTGGATTCCAAGTCGTAAATGGCTCTTCTTCTTGATTTTTCAATTATATCAGGTATTTTTATCATTCTCGGTCCTGATGGATTGAGGCTTATATTGATGGTTCTACCTTTTTTTACTTTGTGGCCTGTATTGGGGTAGAAGCTTATGACGCTCATTGGGGGTAAATTGGGATAAAACTCCGATGAATCGAGCACTTCAAAGGTTAAATCGAGCGGTTCGAGGGTTTGTTGTACTTCTTCTAATGAAAAGCCTTTGATATCGGGCATTTCAAATTCTTCGCCCAAGCGGGTGTATGAGGCCATCCAATACAACAATAGATAAATAATACCTGCAAGCAAGACCAGTATCAGGGTTATATTGAGAAAAAATGTTTTACTTTTTAAAAAGTGGAACAGCTTCATGATTCAGGTAATCAGTTGTTTATATTTTTTGGTCTATGGGTGCAAAAATAGGGTAAAGCCAAGGCTTAATTTTCTTCTTCTTGTTCGTCGTAGAGTATATCCATCGCATGTAATGAATCTTCGAGATACACCTGTATTCTGTAACCCTGACTGCTACTGCCAAATATGGGCAGCGTTTGCGCGGTATATTCATCAGGTAAAAAAGCAGTAATTCCTCGCGATTCCAGCTTCGCCCTAAGGCTGTAGGCCTCTTGTAATGTATTCAGGTGTGCAATATCTACAAGTCGGGTTTCACTATTCATGACTCCATTTTAGGGTTTCCATTAGGTGTCGAATTTCGCTTTTCAAAAAATCATGTACCGGTTTTAAGGAGTCTTCGTTAGGGGGTGCTTGGGTATACACCACCCCACGCAAAAAGTGATGTGTGCTGTCGGTTACAAAAAATTGGGTTTGCGTGGCTGTTTCGCCCATCAGTTCAAATAAAATTCCATACACTTTTTCTTCTTCATTGATAAATACTTGATCGGTGATGCCTGCGGCTTTTACTACGTGTTTATAAGCCAGTTCGCTTGCATCGCGTAGCAGTGTGTCCAGGTTGTTGTTGATGGGTTTATAGGTCATTTGTATGATGCTTCGCAAATCGGGATAATACAAATTTTCCCAGCAAAGGCTGGAGTCGGCCCATGAGTTACTTGCCTTTTGGTTTTTTTCAAATACATAGTTGCAATGACTCCTGTGTTCGCTGTAAACTTGGCTGGGCAGTTTGATGTGCATATGTCCTTCTGGCTTGGGGGCATATTCGGTACTGCAAGCTGCAAGTAAGGTGAATATTAGGAGTATCTTATTCATTTTCAGATTTTTGTATTCTTGAAATTTTCAGTCTTCGTATGCGTCTTTTTTCTATACTCTCAACTTTGAATATCAGGTTGCTCACCGTTAATTCTTCGTTTACTGAGGGTAAATATCCCGCTATTTCTATCATCAATCCGGCCAATGTTTCTGCATCTCCTTTGTGTTCGTCGAGTATCTCAGGCTCCAAATCTAGTACTCGATAAAAATCATTGAGGGGCGTTTTACCTTCAAAAATATAGTTGTTTTC
>CAYZUZ010000121.1:0-4748 GCA_964481795.1 uncultured Cryomorphaceae bacterium | reverse complement strand
GGACCACAAATTATTTCAGATCTTGTTCAGTCAAACATCAATACCTCTGGTTTTGAGGTTTCTTTTCAAACGCAGGATTCGGGCTCTACTCTTATTTATTATGGCCTTACGGAAAATTTAGGACAAGGACCTATTGTAAGCACAGCACTTGCTACCCAACACAATACCACCTTGAGCGGATTGAACGCAGGCGAAATTTATTACGTAAGGGCAGCTTCGGTAGATGCATTGGGCGATACCAGCTTCTCTGCAACGCGAGTTTTTGCTACCCAATCCAATTCATCAGGTGCTATGAAGGTGTACTTCATTACCCCACCCGATACTACTGTAGCTACACCTGGCAATGCCGCCAAGCATACAGGAGTTACCATTATTGATACGCTTATACACATGATCAATCAAGCCGAAGAAACACTGGATATAGCCATTTACAATTGGAACAACAGTGGATTACCCAACCTAGCTGTAGCTATAAATGCAGCACGCAATAGAGGAGTACGGGTGCGATTCATAACCGATGGAAGTACAGCCACCTTAGGCATGGTAGGATTGGCAACCAATATTCCCCGTTTGGAGAGCCCTACTACCTCAGCATATGGCATCATGCACAACAAGTTTGTAGTGATTGATGCACACCACAGCAATGCCAATAGATCTTGGGTTTGGACGGGTTCTACCAATTGGACAGAAGGTCAGGTGACCATAGACCCCAACAACGTAATCATCATTCAAGACCAATCGCTTGCCAAAGCTTACGAACTAGAATTTGAAGAAATGTGGGGAGGAAGTGGCAATCAACCTAATACAATCAACAGTAAATTTGGCCCCTTCAAAAGCGACAATACCCCTAAATTATTCAACATCAATGGAAAAAAAGTTGAATTGTATTTTAGTCCGAGCGACCAAGTAGAGGATAGAATCGTAGAACATTTGGCCACTGCCGAATACGATATAGAAGTGGGAACCATGCTCATGACGCGCAACACCTTTGCGCAAGCATTGGTAGATGTACACAACGCCAATACCTATGTGGCTGTAGTGATGAACGACACCTCCAATGCCGCAGCCAAGCCACCCTATGCCCTGATGGCGAGCGCAATACCACAAAGCAGATTAAAAATCTACAATATACCGGGTATTATGCACCACAAATACGCCATAGTAGACCACAGTGCCCCGTGGGAAAACCCTAGAATCATAACCGGTTCGCACAACTGGAGCAATGCCGCCAATACCCGAAACGATGAAAATACAATAGTGATACACGATCATGCCGTGGTGAATCAATACTTTCAAGATTGGGTGCAGATATATAAGAACTTAGGAGGCACGGATATCAAAACCATAGGTTTGAGCGAAATGAAGGCTTCCAAATTTGAAACCCAATTATTTCCCAATCCGGCTACCCAAAGCGCTACTTTAATAATTGACAACACCAACGCAGCACAAGCGCAAGTAAAGCTGTACGACCTTACTGGTCGCCAAGTTTGGAGTCCATCAACAGACTTAGGTAAAGGTCTGCATGAAGTAGAAATACCTTTAGTAAACTTAAAATCAGGTATTTATTTAATTGTAATAGAGCGCGGGTCAAGATTGGAAACCTTGCGGTTGGTGAAGGGGTAGGAGGGGTTAGGTAATTACATTAAACGAACGCAATAGCGAACAAAAATTTACCCAAGAGGCCATGGAGTACTACAGAAAAAAAACCGAAGTACTCTGTAGTGAAACAAACCAAAAAATAAAACCAATTTCCATAAAACCAGACGGAAGAGGTGCTATTTCAGTTTTCAAATCTGGATTGAAAAATCTCTCTGAATACTTACTTTACAGATTTAATAAACTAAATATCAACCTCTTGAAATTTTTGTTGAGTATTTAGGGATTTTTCTTGTTAATTAGCGCAAAAAAACAAATGCAACAGCCAACTCTGCAACCTTTTAGTTTGAAATACACGCCCAACTTCCCTGAGTTGCTTTTTAAGCTATGCGCTTCTATCGGAATTACCACCTATCAAGCAGGAAAATTTATTTTTTTATCGGCAAAAAATGAAAATGAATTGATTCAGTTACCAAGAAGCTTCGCTAAACCTATGGGTTTTTGCTACGACAGCGATTCTCAAAAAATGGCTTTAGCCTGCAAGGATGAGATCATCACCTTTGCAGGGTCTTCATCCTTAGCGGCTCATTATCCCAAATCGATAGGCACCTACGACATGATGTTTTGCCCCAGACTTACCTATCATACCAATGCGTTGGATATACACGATTTGCAATATGGTAAAGAGGGGAAGTTATTTGCTGTAAACACTTTATTTTCTTGCATAGCAAGCTTTGATGATGAGCACAATTTTAAACCCTATTGGATACCGCCACAAATAAATCAAATGGCATCAGAAGATCGTTGTCATCTCAACGGCATGGCAATGGAAGATGGATTGCCTCGCTATGCTTCTGCATTCAATAGAGGTAATCATCTCCAGAGTTGGAGAGAAGATATTACCAAAACAGGGGTTATTTATGATTTGCAAAACAATGAAGTCATAGCTGAAAACCTACCTATGCCTCACTCACCTAAATTGGTAAACGGAGAGCTTTATGTATTGCTGAGCGCTACTGGCGAATTAGCCAGAATAGATAGAAACAAAGGCGGATATGAAGTAGTGGCTAAGCCCGGTGGATTTTTAAGAGGAATGGCTTATCATGATGATTATTTATTCATTTCACACAGTAAACTTCGCAAAAATTCTTCCACCTTTGCCCAGCTCAAGATCAGCGAGCAAGCGCAAAATTCAGGCATTATAGCCATACATTTACCTAGCCTAAGCCATGTTGCAAAATTGACCTACGAAATGAGTGTGGATGAAATTTACGACATACATTTGTTTCCGGGTTTACAACGACCTAATATATTAAACACCATTAGTGACACCTATCGTTCTGCCTTGTCTATACCTGGCTCAACATATTGGTCTAAATTAAATTAATATGAATACAAACTACACTAGAACATTGCGTTACATCAAACAGATGCGATTCAATCTAGAAAAACTTTTGAGTAAAAATGGTGAGAGAAGTTTTGAAATACAAAAGCTTGTAGCCCAAATAAGAAATGCAGTCAACAGACTGAAAGGTCAGATAAGTAAAAATCAACTTCGCAATGCATTAGGCGGTTTGGCAGTGTTTTTTGGATTGGCTGTCGCTCCAGAAGTTGCGGCACAACCTTTTTCGCCTGGTATAAACAATCCTTTTGGATTGACTCCTAGCTATAACATCAGTTTACCTTCTTTAGTAGATATAGATAACGATGGGGATTTGGATATGGTCGTTATAGAAGACTATGGTAATTTGAAATATTTTCAAAATACAGGAACCGCCAGCAGTCCTCAATTTGCGGTATCCACTTCACCCAATTGGTTGCTTGCAAATGACAGTGTTTTAGATATATCGTTTGGAGATTTAGATAATGACGGTGATTATGACATCCTAGCTGTAAAATATGGTGGAGATATCATTTATAAGCAAAATACAGGTACGGCCACCAATCCGCAGTTTGCTAGTGCAGTTATTAATCCATTTGGCATCAATTCCGGTCCTATAGAAGTTGGTGTTCCTGTATTGGTAGATATTGATGGAGATGGAGATTTGGATTTATTTGTAAGTGAATATTATGGTAGTATTTACTATTATCAGAATACAGGAACGGCCTCTGTCCCCAATTTTAGCACCGCGCCCATTGTCAATCCTTTTGGCATCAATGTTTTTTCTTATTTGCGGGTACCTACCTTTTTTGATTTAGATGCTGATGGTGATTACGACCTGATGATTGCAGATTATAATGGAAATATTTTTTACTACGAAAATACCGGAACCGCTACCAACCCTCAGTTCGGTATGGCTCAGTCCAATCCATTTAACTTTACAGGTACAAACATAATTAATAAGTTTGCCGCTGGAGATATAGATGGCGATGGTGATATAGATCTTTTTTTAGGGGTAGATGGTTTTTACAATGCTAATTATGAAGCCAATATCATATATTTTGAAAACATTTCTCCTGTAGGATTAAGAGATTATAGAGATTTAGGTTTGAGTATTTATCCCAATCCTACCACCGACAGGGTGCACATAGAAACTCCTATACCTATAAAATATATTATGATTACTCACATGGATGGAAGGCACATACGCGAAGAAAAGTACACTGACTTTTCAATAAGTGATCTTGCTGCTGGGATGTATTTACTTACCCTAGTAGATGTGAATCTTGTAGAGCATAGAAAAAAAGTCATCAAGAAATAACACAAAATAATCTTTGGCTTGAAACAGAAACACCAAGTGCTGTTTCTGTAGAATTGAGTTGTTTATACCTGTATTAGGTGGATTAATAATGTCTATGCCTGTGCATAACGTTGACTGTTTTCAATGAATGATAAACATTATTTTTATCCTAATTCCAAATTTACCATTTACCATTAATTCCGAATCTCTTCGTTTTCGGGACTTGCGCTGCGATCAGGCATTAATTATTGATCACACTTCAAATATCCTTCATATACCTTTGATATGCCTTATGTATGCCTTTGATATGGAGTATCCCCTTCTTTTTTGGGGTATTTTTAGGCATTTGGTAGACAAAAAATCTCGTAAAGGATATTTTTTGTTGCGTAAAACAGATTTTTGGTATCGCATTATATAGGTCCTTTGTATAAAATAAAGCAACACTTAAGCTAAGTTGCAGCTATGAGTCGT
>CAYZUZ010000120.1:0-4822 GCA_964481795.1 uncultured Cryomorphaceae bacterium | reverse complement strand
ATAAAAGCAGAGATGATAGCAGGAGGGGCTTCATTGGCACCTAAGCGGTGGTCGTTGCTAGCGCTGGCAATAGAAGCACGCAGCAAGTCGGCATGGTTGTAAACGGCTTTTAAAGTATTTACAAAGAAGGTCAAAAACATCAAGTTGTTTTTGGGAGTTTTTCCTGGGCTCAATAGGTTTTTGCCGGTATTGGTTCCCAAGCTCCAGTTGTTGTGTTTGCCCGATCCGTTTACGCCAGCAAAGGGTTTTTCGTGCAATAGAACACGGAAGTTGTGTCTGCGGGCCACTTTATCCATTACATCCATAATCAATGAATTTTGATCTACGGCCATGTTGGCTTCAGTAAATATGGGAGCCAATTCGTATTGACTAGGGGCTACTTCGTTGTGACGCGTTTTTACAGGGATGCCCAATCGGTAGCACTCAAATTCGAGCTCGCGCATATAGGCCATTACCCGTTCAGGTATAGATCCAAAGTAATGATCTTCGAGCTGCTGACCCTTGGCAGGTGAATGACCAAGCAAGGTGCGACCAGTCATTAATAAATCAGGACGAGCATTGTACAATGCAGTATCTATAAGGAAGTACTCTTGTTCCCAGCCTAGGGTTGGGTTTACCTTAGTAATGTTTTTATCAAAATATTGACACACCGCTGTGGCGGCAGCATCTATGGCTTGGATGGCACGCAACAAGGGGGTTTTATTGTCCAAAGCCTCGCCAGTGTACGATACAAATACGGTAGGAATGCATAAGGTTGTACCCATTACAAAAGCCGGTGAAGTAGGATCCCAAGCGGTATAACCACGGGCTTCAAAAGTATTGCGAATACCACCTGATGGGAAAGAAGATGCATCGGGTTCTTGCTGTACCAGTAAGCTTCCGTCGAATCTTTCGATGGCACGGCCTTCGGTAGTAGGTTCAAAAAATGAATCGTGCTTTTCGGCAGTAGATCCTGTAAGCGGCTGAAACCAGTGGGTGTAGTGCGTAGCGCCTAGTGTCATGGCCCAAGCTTTCATAGACGAAGCCGTTTGATCGGCAATTTCTCTGCTGATTTTGGTTCCGTGGGTTACAGCATCCATCACAGCGTCATATGCTTGCGATGTCATGTACTCCTTCATGGCTTTTTGATTGAACACATGCGAACCGAATATATCAGAGATTCTCTTTTCGGGTAGTTCAAAATCTACCGGTTGGCGGTTGAAGCTTTGCTCCAATGCGTGAAAACGAATAATTGGCATAGTTTTAAAATTTTTGGCAAAGGAAAGCTTTTTAGGGGGGTGTATGCAAATATTTTTATTTATTTTATGCGAGTACCCCCTAAAATTTCGCGAAATTGAAAAAATAAAATATTTTCTTGGAAAGTTGGCTCTTAAAATAGAATGTTAATTCCAGCTATAGGTAACCATGTACTTTGTGAGGATTCTCTTATTTGTGATGTATTGTTATACAAAAGTCCCAAATCAAAAGTTGACTTTTTATCATGTATCCTAAACCCATTGATGCTATACACTTGCTTATTGCGTACCCAAGTTTCAGTAAGCAATCCAAAAGATTTATAGATGCGGGTGTTTCCTCCAATTGTGAGCAAACTACCTTGTGGATTATTAAATCTAAACAAAGTACCCCCTCCTATAGATAAGTTGTGTTGGGCATTGCCATAACTCATCACTCCATAGGTCAATACTTCTCTAGAAAAGAAAAGTCCCAAATATTTGGCGCCAAAGGCCAATTTAAGCTGTGGAGCAATAGAAAAACCATATTTTATATTAAAGGAAATAGGTAAATTTCTAGGCCTAAAGCGCTCATTCGAAAAAAATAATGCTAGGCTTAGGATTTCCGTGCCTGCTCCCACAGATAGTCTGTTGGTAACTCCATAATTGAGGGTATTGAATCCCAGAAGCACATTTTTGTACCTACCTTCTCCTTTTTTAAGTTGAAAGGCAGTACTCTGAAATAAAAACAAATCGGTGCTGAAATTAGCTTCTGATTGTCTTGGTTTTTTTGAGTATTGCGAAAGATTTGTATCCACTTGCGACCAGCCCAAATGCAGGGTAAGCCAAGTTGTAAATACAATACTTGCTGTTTTTTTTAGAATACAAATCATAAGGTAAAGCTACAACACAACTTCGACCACCCACATACCTCTGATTTGATTTTCTTGATAGCCTGTGGCTTTGTCGTTGGGATATTTTTTTTCTATCACGGCCCAGGTTTCGGGTTTTATCTCTTGGCCTACGGTGCTATGGCAATTAAGACACATAGCTTGGGTATCTATGGCATAATAGTATCGTTTTTTTCCATTTGCCTCAGCACTTGTGGGTTGGGTAGTTCCGCTTTTTGCCATTTGTTTTTTAAACTGCGTCAAAATCAGTTGCTCCTCTTCATTGGCTTGATTAAGCACATTGCGGGGTTTATCGCTCACCCTGCGAATATGAGCATTAAGCACTGTAGACATGCTATCGGTAATGGGCAATGCGCGTGTATTGCAAAAATCTACAGCACCTGGTGCACCCAATGTTTGCATGGCATTCATCAAGTTTTTGCCCAATTGTTTTTTGGTGGCCATAGCCATTTTAAAATATGAGTCTTCCGATTCGCTTTGTTGTGCTGATGAGCCTTTTTCTGCCTTTCGGTGTTGGTCGTACCACTGCGGTTTTTCGGGTGCTTCGTGGTATAAATAGGTAGCTATGGCTATGATTTTTTCTTCAGAATATACCATTTTGGGCATCAATCCAAATTTGCGAATCGCTCCGGGCATTTGAGTTTTTTGGGTATCGGGGTGTAATACAAAAGCGGTAAATGCCTTTATGAAATCTTCTTCTTTTGCAAAAGTCTCTAAATAATGATCGCGCACGGCTATCATAGGTGGCGCCAATCTGTTGCCCTCACTCCCTGAAGCTCCATGGCAAGCGTTGCATAGTTGCGCAGTGTATTCTTTGCCCAAGGCAAGGGTGTTTTCAACCTTAGTGTCCTTTTGCGGGCTGCTTGTATTTGAGGTATTGCATTGCGACAATAAAAAAACGAGTGCCAATACAATGCTTAGTGTGGTGATTATTTTGCTGGTCATGGTGTTGAAGTGTTTTTGAAATTCAAAGTTAGGGTATTCATAATCAGATCGTGTGTAACATAAGTTGAGTTTTAATAATTAAAAAACAAAGGCACATAGAGTTTGTATTTTTGCCACAGGAAACCCATGAGTTTAGATGTAAGTTGATTTCAATATGAAAACATGGGGTTTTTTAAATAAGAATCGAATATTGAACGAATGAAATACCAAGGATCTAAAGTAGCTTTTCACACCTTAGGCTGTAAGCTGAATTTTGCAGAAACCTCCAGTATATCTAGAGATTTTTCAGATAAAGGTTTTGAGAAGGTAGACTTTGCCGAAAAAGCAGATGTATATGTCATCAATACCTGTTCGGTAACACAAAATGCCGATCGCGAATGCAAGCAAATTGTAAAAAACGCACTCAAGGCCAATGCTGATGGTTTTGTGGTGGTGGTGGGTTGCTACGCTCAGCTTAAACCCGATGAAATAGCTGCCATACCAGGAGTAGATCTGGTTTTAGGCGCTACTGAAAAATTCAATATTGCCGAATATTTGGGCGATTTGACCAAAAAAGACTTGGGTGAAGTGCACTCCTGCGAAATTCAAGAAGCCAATTTTTTCATAGGTTCGT
The DNA here is from genome assembly GCA_964481795.1 of uncultured Cryomorphaceae bacterium. Taxonomy (GTDB): domain Bacteria; phylum Bacteroidota; class Bacteroidia; order Flavobacteriales; family Schleiferiaceae; genus CAYZUZ01. The sequence continues at coordinate 1,142 of CAYZUZ010000120.1, read as the reverse complement.
ATTCCATAGGCGATAGGACCCGTGCATTTTTAAAAGTGCAAGATGGTTGCGATTACAAATGCACTTATTGCACCATTCCCTTGGCACGTGGCATTAGCCGCAGCGATACTTTAAATAATGTAGTACAAAATGCCCGCGATATATCAGCCAAAGGAATCAAAGAGATTGTGCTTACAGGCGTCAATATTGGCGATTATGGCAAAGGTGAGTTTGGAAATAAAAAACACGAGCATACTTTCTTTGAATTGGTACAAGCACTCGATGAGGTAGAGGGACTTGAAAGGATTCGAATATCGAGTATAGAGCCCAATTTATTGAAAAACGAGCTTATTGATTTTGTAGCGCAAAGCAAAAGATTTGTGCCTCACTTTCACATACCCTTACAAAGCGGGAGCGATGTGATACTCAAGAAGATGAAAAGGCGCTATTTGACCGATTTATACCGCGAACGAGTAGCTCGCATACGCAGCACCATGCCCCATGCCTGCATAGGGGTGGATGTAATTGTAGGATTTCCGGGCGAAACAGAAGAGTTGTTTTTGGAAACCTATAACTTTATTAATTCGCTTGATATCAGTTATTTACATGTTTTTACCTATTCGGAGCGAGCCGATACCGAAGCCGCAGAGATGGAGGGCATCATACCAGAATCCATCAGAAAACAGCGCAATAAAATGTTGCGAGTACTATCGGCCAAAAAAAGTAGGGCTTTTTATCAATCGCAAATAGGCAGCAAACAAAAAGTGTTATGGGAGGGTGAAAACAAAGGAGGATACATACATGGTTTTACGACCAACTACTTAAAATGCAGTACCTTTTGGAATCCAGAGCTCATAAATACCATTGACGAAGTTGAGATTGGAGACTTTAGAGCCGATGGAAGTTTGGAAGCGAGGAGATTTTAGATGTTAGATTTTAGCAGGGAGGGTAATAGGGTTTATGAAGGTTTATTAAGGTTTATGAAGGTTTAGAAGAGGTTTAGAGGGTTTAGTTTTAGTACTGAGTACCGAGTTTTTTGGGGACACCGGGAGATTTTACCCTTGTACAGATTTATGAAGGTTTAGAAGAGGTTTAGGTGGAAAGGGGAATTTGAATTTGAATTTGAATTCGAATTTTTTCTAGCCCTGTATGGGCGACATATC
>CAYZUZ010000119.1:0-4837 GCA_964481795.1 uncultured Cryomorphaceae bacterium | reverse complement strand
GTGGAATGGCAAATTGGGTTATCGTATGATGTTGGGCAAAGCATGGCAGATAGATGCTGCAATGGGTATTAATAATATTTTTGACGAGCAATATGCCTCCATGCTGCTTATTAATGCAGCAAGTGCAGGTGGTGCTGCGCCACGTTATTATTATCCGGCATTGCCTCAAAACTATTATGGTAGTTTAGGCATTCGATATGCTATACCTTAGCCTAATCCCATTGATGATCAAATTGCTATGCCTTCTCTCTGTTTAAAGAAAGTGCATTAAGCATCCAACGAGGTAATGGTTTTTCGGCTGTTCGTTTTTTCAAACTCAAATACCAACCTAGTTTTTTCGCCACTGGAATTTTATGTGTTTCCACAAATTCAATTAATGTGCCATCTTTTGTTTCGATGTAGGTAAACCTGCCTGCTGCTTCCCCCATATCAAAACTTTTACCGCTATCCACTGTAAATGGATAACCGAGTTCTGCTGATTTTACGCCAATGGCATCCATATTTCGGACATCAAAGCAAAGGTGAATAAAGCCCAAATCGCCCCAAAAGCGATCTTTAAAAATAGGTTTACCCTTACCGTCCAAACGCTGTACTAGTTCAATTTCGCTATTACCCAATAGCGGCGCAAAAGCACCCTTTCGCGTTTCGCTATGCCTAAGCAATACTCGCCTTACGATAGTATTTCCCTCATTTAGCCTTAAAAAATCGGGGAATGAAGCGGTTTCATCATATATCATTTGGTCGTAGCCCAGTAAATCTTGGTAAATCGGTAATGCCTCATCTATACTTGCTACCCCAATAATTGCCCCATAAGCCCCACCTGTGTTAACTTTTTTAGGAATATTAAACCAATTGTCAGTATGTACTACTTGAAAAACATTACCATAAGGATCTTTCAGAAAGAAAGTTAATTCTCCCGATGGTGATTTTCGAGGAGCAGAAAGCAAATGCACATCGTCCGAAAGAAAATCCTGATAGGTTTTTTCAACATCCATGCTTTTGATTTTTGCAGCAAAAATACCGTAATCACCCAAAGCTACTTCAAAACGGGCGGCTTGAGGTACTCTGTTCGTGTATTGCCATATCTCAAAGCCTCCTCCACCTTGCAAGTTAATTGCCAAAATAGCATAGCGGCTTCGTGGTTCGCCTCCTGTGTAAGGCAACATTAATGCTGCCTCTGCCGCCTCTTTAAACATTGGAATGTCCATGCCAAAATATTTCCGATACCACGCCCATGCCTTGTCCGCATTCGGTACACCAATACCAATTTGCTGGATTCCGCTGATTACATACTTCATACTGAGTAAATTGATGTCAAAGTTTCAAATTCGTTTATCTTTGGGAACGCAAAAATAAAATTTCTTGCGTCTATTTAATGAAAGAATACAACTTTGGTTACAAAAAATAGCTTATTCTCTAATGTCCTAAATTTAATATGAACTGGTTGATACGTTTATTGGCGAACAAAAAAGCACCCCCAACCCATGGCATTCATTTGGGTAGGTACAGCGATGTTTATAAAGAAATGGAACATGCAACCCTTTGGACAAAAGCCTTAGACGAATTTGTAGCCCAAAATTACTTAGCATCTTACGTTGCTTTTTTTCAATATTTAGAAGACAAGCAAGAACAAAATCTATTTATCGACCGACAAGATGATACTTTATATTTTGAATTATTTCAAGGCTCGAAACGTATTTTTGGTGTAGCCAATGAAAAAAAATTAACCGCCACAGCTAAAATTGCTCAATTGACCGATTATCATGAAAATTTACTCCGCCGACTGCTAGAAAAAAATTTTAACCTGAAATATAGCCGATATAGCTTGGATAAAGAAAAAAATATTTGCATCACTTTTGATACTTATAGCTTAGATGCCTCGCCTTATAAACTGTATGCCGCACTCAAAGAGCTCGCTACTCAAGCAGATAAGCAAGATGATTTATTGCTGGAGGAATTTCAACCCATTTTAAAAGAAATTGAAAATGAACATCTTATTCCTATTAGTGGCGAAGAAAAATTAATAAAATATCAATTTATTCAGCAAAAAATAAAAACCACTTTTTTTTATATTGACCAACACTCAGAATTGGCAGTGCAATATCCAGGAGCTATTGCCTATCTATTCCTTGACCTAGCTTACGCATTCGATTATCTTATTCAGCCACAAGGCTATATGATGGAAACACTAGAGCGCATCCATAGAAAATATTTTGAAAAAGCAGGTAATCAGCAAACAAAAAACGATGCCATTAAAAAAGAGTTGGAGCAATTATTAAAACGTTCAGAAGCTGATTATTACAAAGAGTTCTACTATACCAAGAATACCTTCGGCATCACTAGCCCAGAAAATCATAATCGGATTGTTGCTTTTATAGAAAAGGAATTACCTAACATCCGTTGGTATCACCAGAACGGCTACCCTAGAGTGGCTTTAGCCATAGCGGGTTATATTGTAGGTTACTGCCTATTTAACTATGCTCTTCCAAAACCCGACCGAGATTTATTTGAGTTATATTATAAAATAGTTGAACCACAATTTTTTAAAGACTTAGGTTTCTATGAGGAATATTATAATGAAAAAAGACAAAAATTAAATGCTAAAAACATTCGTACTGCTTTAGACACCATAAGAACCAACAACTACAAAACCTATCCTACGTTAAGTCTCTCCATCCAAAAATTGAATTTCGAATCACTGCCTACCTTTGTTATTTCCTATTTGGAAATGGTTAAAGGGGAGGTGAATCCCCAGAAGTCCGATACATATTGAAGATTTTGATTTTTATCAAATCCCCTCCTGTCCTCGTTCAAAGTACAAATAAAAATAGACTGCGAGTCCAAAATCTGTAGCATTTGTAGAAACTAGACGATAGCCTTTTGCAGCGTATTCGTCGAGCTTAGCTTGAATATCTTGTGCCGATTTTTCTAGGATGTGTTCTTTTGGGGCAAAAGGTTTGGTGTAGTAGATGAGCGATTCGAGTTTGTATTCTTTCATATCGTTTTGTTTTATGATGACCTAATAACGAAGTTAATACAAATATGAATACTTAAAGCCAATTTATACCTTATTTTTGTCCATAAATTCGATTAGACATGAAAGTTGCAGTGATTGGTGGCGGAGCAGCAGGCTTTTTTTCAGCCATTGCGGTGAAGGAAAATTATCCAACGGCGCAAGTAACGATTTTTGAAAAATCGCAAAAACTACTGGCAAAAGTGAAGGTGTCGGGAGGAGGCAGATGCAATGTCACGAATGGCTGCACCTCTATTTCAACACTTGCTAGAGCCTACCCGCGAGGAAGCAAACAACTAAAAAAAGCGTTTCGCACCTTTAGTACACAACACACTATGCAGTGGTTTGAACAGCGAGGCGTTGCGCTCACAATTCAGGAGGACAACTGTGTATTTCCTGTATCGCAAAGTTCGCAAACGGTGATTGATTGTTTTTTGAGGGAAGCTCATCGGTTAGGTATTGCCATTAAAACGAGTGCCGGCATCAAAGAGATTGAAAAAAGTAAGCAAGGCTTGACATTGCATTTTTTCAATGAAGCGTATGTCCCTATTTCATTTGATAAAGTGATTGTAGCAACAGGCGGTGCACCAAAAATACAAGGATTGGAATGGATGCAATTCTTAGCGCACGAAATAGAAACGCCTGTACCGTCGCTTTTCACGTTCAATATGCCTAGCGAAAATATTACGCAACTCATGGGCATTGTAGTCGAGCGGGCACTTGTGAGCATTCAAGGCACAAAATTAAAATCAGATGGACCGTTGCTCATTACGCACTGGGGTATGAGTGGACCAGCCATTCTAAAACTTTCTGCTTTTGGTGCAAGGGTGTTAAGTGAGATGAATTATGAATTTAAGGTGCAAGTGAATTGGGTGAATAGGATTAATTATGATGCGGTGTTAGCAGAATTGATAGGTATTTTGGAAGCGCATCCACAAAAAACATTAGCTAACTATCGCCCGTTTTTGCTGCCTAAACGCTTGTGGCACTACTTGGTAGAAAAATGCCAACTATCAGAGGAGAGAAGATGGGAAGAGATTGGGAAAAAAGGTTTACATAAATTGACCCGTGTCCTCATCAATGATGAATATCAAGTGAAGGGCAAGACCACATTCAAAGAAGAATTTGTGACGTGTGGTGGTGTAAGTTTGGATAGTGTAAACTTTGAAACCATGGAAAGTAAGGTCTGTAAAAACCTTTATTTTGCAGGTGAAGTGTTAGACATAGATGGCATCACAGGGGGCTATAATTTCCAATCCGCTTGGACCACTGGGTTTATTGCTGGGAAATTGCTGCCCTGAGTCCGGAAGAACAAGCTAAGTACGTCAACTACTACTTATACTGTTCCACAAAATTTTCTACTTCTTCAAAAAATAAGTTGGGTTCGTTACCCATCAAAGAATGTCCTGAAAAATCAAAGATGACTAAGCGTTTTTCAGTGGTGTTAATGCGATCGTAAGCACTGAAACCCAAAGCAGGCGGTACAACAAAATCATATTTGCCCCAAAGTAGTAAAGTTGGCGTTATAATCTCATCCAAATCGCTTGTTAGTGCAGTTGATTCTGTTTCGTCAAAAATGACGTTTGCTGTTAATACATTCGACAAAACAGAGGCTAAACTAAAAACAGGAATATTAGGTAAAGCATGACTACGTTGTGCTCCGTCCTCCTCTGTTTTTATTTCGGCAATCAATTCTTCTGCGGTAAAACCAAAACTATTGATGTGAGTCCCCTCATCATTGCTGATATTATTGGTATCTACCTTTGCTGCAAAATCAAGGATTTCTTTCCATTTATCCACATTATTTCCCGCTGCTACTTCATT
>CAYZUZ010000118.1:0-4883 GCA_964481795.1 uncultured Cryomorphaceae bacterium | reverse complement strand
TATTAGAACCCTTAAGCTTGAATCCAGAAAATACCCTAATCATATACACGCCAGCCGTGCCCAAGCAGCACAAACAATTGATTTACTTTCAAAATCAAGGCTTTATACTTTTAAAAAGGGCTCAGGTTTTAGGCATACTAAGCGAAAATAGCGATTGCATGGCCATTGCGGGCACCCATGGCAAAACCACTACCTCTACCCTACTTGCACATCTTTTTAAATACAATGGTTATGATGTCAATGCTTTTTTAGGCGGTATAGCTACCAATTACAACACCAATTACCTCAGCGGCCAAAGCAAGCGCATGGTAATAGAAGCCGATGAATTTGACCAAAGCTTTTTACAGCTTCATCCACAATACGCAGTGATTACCAGCACCGATGCCGATCATTTAGACATCTATGGCAATGAAGCCCATTTAAAAGAAACCTTTAAAAAATTTGCTGCTTTGTCGCGAAGCAAAGGCTCCCTGGTAACCCACAATTTATGCGGTATCGAAGCGGATTATTATTACGGAAAAGAGGAACATTGTCATTTTGCAGCACTCAATATTAGAATACAAAACGGTAGGTATATTTTTGATTTGAAAACTCCTATGGGTCTCATTCTAGGCATCAAAATGCCTTTACCTGGATATCATAACGTAGAAAATGCCACAGCAGCAGCCGCAATAGCCCTGCTCAATGGCTTGAATCCTGAACAAGTAAAAAGAGGCATAGAAAGCTACCAAGGTGTAAAAAGAAGATTTGAATACATACTCAACAGACCTGGAGCATTGTTTATTGATGATTATGCGCATCATCCTGAGGAGATTAAAGCAACCCTGCACTCCTTAAAAATGATGTATCCCAATGAAAAACTCCATGTGATTTTTCAACCACATTTATTTAGCCGCACCCGCGATTTCATGGAGGCCTTTGCACAGTCATTATCGATGGCATATGATGTAACGCTGCTAGAAATATATCCCGCCCGCGAGGAGCCCATAGAAGGCGTAAATGCAATGGAATTACTCAAGTTAATTTCGATTAAAAACAAAAGATTACTCGCTAAAGATGAGCTACTTATATGGCTTAAAAACCACAAACCCAAGCTATTGGTCACCTTGGGCGCTGGAGATATTGACCGCCTCGTAGAACCCATAAAAAAGCTTTATGGCAACTAAAAATTGGATGATTATTTACAGGGGGTTTGTATTAGTGCTAGGCATAGCAATGCTCATAATTATATCAGCATTCAGCCACAAAAAACTAGATGCACTGACCTATGCACAGCATGAAATAGCACTCGTGAATAACGCAGCTTATCAGCTCATTAACGTAGATGAAATAGAAAAAACGTATAAAAAAGTGAGCACAAATAATGTTAATGAAATTAACATCAGTATGTTAGAAGATAAAATAAGTGAACACCCTTTGGTGGCACATGCAGAGGTATTTTCATCGCTTAATGGAAACGTATCTATTCAAGTGTTTCAAAAAATACCTATAGCCCGATTGATACATCAAAAACCACATAGTTATATAGACAGCCAAGGCGAAAAATTTCCGCTGAGCAGGTACTATTCTGTTGAGGTTCCTTTGGTGTCTGGATCGCTGAATGACAGCTTATTACGGCCTATTTCAGAAATAATTTTAACACTGCAAAACGATACTTTTTTTAAGAACTTTTTTGCCCAACTGCAAGTAGAAAAAAATGGAAATATAAACCTGTATCCTACCGCTTTTGACCACAAAGTAGAGCTCGGAAACCTCAACAATTTTTCGCAAAAAATCGAAAATTTGAAAGCTTACTACCAATATGGCAGCTCGCAGCAGCAATTAAAAGAATTAAAATACATCAATGTACAATATAAGGACCAAGTAATCTGTGGAAAACGAAATTAAAACCAACGACATAGCGGTAGGCCTAGATATAGGCACTACCAAAATTGTGGCCGTAATAGGCCGCAAAAACGAATATGGCAAAATCGAAATCCTTGGATTGGGTAAGGCTAAATCACTCGGGGTGAGCAAAGGCGTAGTGACCAATATTGTGCTTACAATCGATTCTATCAAACTGGCAATAGCCGAAGCTGAAGCCAAATCTGGCATTAAAATACCCGAAGTGGTAGTGGGTATTGCTGGCCAACACATACGCTCACAACAACATCGCGACTACATCAACAGAGACAATCCGGATGAAGTAATCAGTGATGAGGATATCGACAAACTCATTGGCAATGCCACAGGAATCAAACTGACACCTGTAGATGAAATAATACACGTACTGCCCCAAGAATATAAAATTGACGGCCTAGAAGAGACCAAAGAACCCAGAGGAATGTATGGAGGTCGATTAGAGGCAAGTTTTCATTTGGTGATAGGCAATATTTCATCCATAAAAAATATCATGCGATGCGTACAAAGTGCAGGTATTGGTTTGCAAGACATTACTTTGGAGCCCATAGCCTCAGCTGAAGCCGTGTTGAGTCAGGAGGAAAAAGAAGCAGGGGTAGTACTTGTAGATATTGGAGGGGGCACTACAGATATTGCAATATTCAAAGACAACATCATTAGGCACACAGCAGTAATTCCTTTTGGCGGCAACATCATTACGGAAGATATAAAAGAAGGATGTGCCATTATTGAAAAACAAGCAGAATTGCTTAAAATTCGCTTTGGCTCTACATGGCCAGGCGAAAATAAGGAAACAGAAATTGTATCCATACCAGGCCTTAGAGGCCGAGATCCCAAAGAAATCAGCTTAAAAAATCTATCCAAAATAATACAAGCACGCGTGGTAGAAATCATGGAGCAGGTATTTATGGAGATCAAAGCTTATGGCTACAATGAGCAAAGAAAGAAACTCATAGCAGGCATAGTGCTTACAGGCGGTGGTGCACAATTAAAGCATATAAAACAGTTGGTAGAATTTGTAACCGGTATGGATACGCGCATAGGCTACCCCAATGAGCACCTTGCTAATGACAACGACGAAGAAATTTCTTCGCCACAATACGCAACTTCCGTAGGATTGCTGATGAAAGCCATAGAAAGCAAAGAACATAAGCTGGCCAAAGAAGCACGCATGCCCAAAACCGCTGAAACTACAGAAAACAAAAGCGATACAAACGAAGAGACTCTTCAGGAAGAACAAGTAAGAGCGAGCCAAAGAGCACAAGAATTAGAAAAACAAAAAGAACCCAAGAAGAAAAATTTCTTTGATAGATGGGGAGAAAACTTTAAAAAATTTTTAGATAACGACGCAAACACCTAAGTATTTATGAGCTTAAATGATTTAAACGATACTGTAAATTTCGATTTACCTAAAAACCCACAAGCCATTATAAAAGTAATAGGCGTAGGTGGTGGCGGTGGCAATGCTGTAAACCACATGTACTCTTTGGGCATCAAAGGAGTAGACTTTGCCGTATGCAATACCGACTCCCAAGCGCTGATTAGCAGCCCCGTGCCCAAAAAAATACAATTGGGTGTAAACCTTACAGAAGGATTGGGTGCAGGCGCAAATCCTGAAGTAGGACAAGAAGCGGCCATAGAAAGCGTAAAAGAAATACGCAACATATTGGATGATAATACCAAAATGGTGTTTATAACTGCCGGTATGGGTGGTGGCACAGGCACAGGTGCAGCCCCAGTAATAGCGGGTGTAGCCAAAGAAATGGGCATACTCACCGTAGGAATCGTTACCACGCCATTTACCTTTGAAGGTACAGCGCGCCTAAGACAAGCCGAGGCCGGTATAGAAGCCATGCGTCAAAATACCGATTCGCTTATCATCATCAACAACAATAAACTCCGCGAAGTATTTGGAAACCTAGGTTTCAAAGCGGGTTTTTCAAAGGCCGATGAGGTAGTAGCCATTGCTGCACGAGGTATAGCCGAAGTAATTACACATAACTTTAGCATCAACATTGACTTACGCGATGCCAAAACAGTACTCTCCAACAGTGGTACCGCCATCATGGGCAGCGGAAAATCGAGTGGCGACAACAGAGCTAAAGACGCAATAACCAAGGCATTGGACTCGCCCCTGCTCAACGACAACCACATACGAGGTGCTCAAAATGTATTGCTACTTATAGTATCTGGCAAAAATGAAATAACCATAGATGAAATAGGCGAAATAAACGACCACATTCAAGCTGAGGCCGGTGGCAATGCCAATATCATTATGGGTGTAGGCGATGATCAGACTTTGGATGCAGAAATTGCTGTAACAGTTATTGCCACTGGATTTAGCAGAGACAATACCAACCCTCTGATACCAAAAACAGAAAAGAAAAAAATATACTCACTTACTGAGGAAGTAAGCACACCCAAACCCAATCATGTATTGACGGTAAAGGCAGCCGTGCAAGAGCCCAAAAAGGAGAGCGAGCCAACTCAAAAATTGTTTGATATAGAAGCTTTAAAAAACACAGAAAAAAAGCAGGAGAGTCAGGCCCAAGCAACACCAAAAACCGCTCATATAGAAGCAGAAGAAAACAAAATTCAGAATGAATGGCTAAGTGAAGCAGAAACACGCAAAGAAGATCAAAATCCTGAGGAAGGAAAGATTTTATTTACCATAGATAACGACCAAGACATACACATAGATGACCTAGTGCAAAATCCCAACCATCAAGAAGAAGAGTTGAGTTTTGAATTCAACTTCGAAAATTTGAGTCAAGAAGAAGAGCTGATGGAGAAAGTTTCGGCTGAAGAGCCTACTACTACACGCTATGAATTGAGCCCCGAAACTTCTGAAAATAAATCATTTACAAAAAATAAAGACAAAAAAGAAACCGATGAAGCCCTGCGTTTTGAAATTAAAGTAAATGAGGTAAAATCTCAGCCCATTCAAGCTAAAAAAACACCTGTCAGCGAAGACCTCAGCGATC
>CAYZUZ010000117.1:0-4883 GCA_964481795.1 uncultured Cryomorphaceae bacterium | reverse complement strand
TAAAGTTGGAAAAAACAATTTGAATATCATCTATTTGAAAAAACTTGCCGCCCCCTACGGTTTCATAAATGGTGTCTGTTCTAAATACTTCACCATTATAAAAGAAAATAGGAATAATACCTATATTTCTTTTTTCATAAAAAATATTGGCTTCTTCAGCAATATCCTTAGTACAGCCAAAAGACAAACCGAGCAAGGTTAATGTAAGAAAAAATGATTTTTTCATATAAAAGCATTTAAATTATCAACAAATATAGGATGGGTGGTTTATAATTAACGTAACAATTGTAGCCAGAGATAGAATTTTACGTTTAAATAAGTGCTTTGGATTATTCTGTGTTTTTATATTTTCCCGTTGGATTTTGAAATTCCTCCGTTTGCTCAATGGCTCGCATCACCATTTCCATTATTTCCTGAGGGGTTTCTTCGTAGGTAAGGGGCAAAGGCTCTTTAAATCTCACCTTGAGTTCTACTCCTTTCTTTTTGATAAAAAGACCTTTTTTGTCAAAAGCTCTTCGAAATCCATCTACTACCACTGGTACTACTATGGGTTTTTGGGTTTTTATGATTTGGGCTGTTCCTCGTCGGCCCATAGCATAGGGTTTTGTAGTGCCTTGCGGAAAGGTAATGACCCATCCTGCTTGTATGGCTTTTTCAATTTTTTTAATATCGTTTGGGTCTACACCACGATTTATTTCTTTGCCCGCCTCACGCCACGAGCGTTTGATGGATACACTGCCAGCGCGGGCAAATATTTTTGGCAACAATCCTGATTTCATGGTTTCTTGTGCAGCAATAAAGTAAATATTGAGCATAGGGTTTAGTATAAAAAACGGAAAGCGTATGTGGTTGTAAATACCCCATTTAGCACAACCAAATATGTTGTACAGGCAGGCTACATCAGCAAAGTATGTTTGATGATTGCTCACAAAAAGTACATTGTTTTTGGGTAGGTTTTTCAGTACTTGGCCATTGATTACTTTGGTTTTATTGATTACATTAAATCGATATTGGGTAATCATCCCAAAATAAAAAATGAGAATACGTTTTATAAAATAGGAATATCCGAAAGCGTCGTTCAACTTCATGCGAAGGATTTAGTCTAGGGTTTTTTATTAAGGGCGTAAAAGTAAAAGATTTGCTCGATACGTTTGAAATCTTTTGCAGATTAAGGCAAATAAATGATTCCTGAGCTGTGGTTTTGTGACGCACCCGTCACGCTTTTGAGTACATTAATTTTATTGTTCCAGCGCAGGTAGCCCAACAGCCCAAAAATCAAGGCTTCTTTAAACTCAATGATTTCTTTGCTCGGATAGATTAATTCGCAGGAGGTTTCACTGCGAAGTTTTTCGTTAAAAAAGCTGTTGTAGGCTCCACCACCGGTTATCAGCACACGACCTTGCTTGGGTAGTTGCTGTGCTATTTGCTTGGCAAAATGATTTACAGCTGTATGCATTAGGTCTTTTGGAAGCAAGATGTCCTCATATAATCCCTCTAAAAACACCTCTTCGACCCATTCGCGTCCCAGTGATTTGGGAGACTCTTTTTTGTAATAATCTAGATCATTCCATTTATCTAAAACCTCATACAGCAATTTGCCTTCACGGCTATACTTACCATCTCTATCCATGTTATCGCCCAATTTTACCGCCCAATCATTTAGTACAATATTAAAAGGACAAATATCCCAAGCGATGCGTTCCCCGTTTTTTTGCATAGAAATATTGGCAAACCCACCTAGGTTGATACAAGCTTCGTACTCGCCAAATAAAATTTGGTCGCCTACAGGAACCAAAGGAGCTCCTTGTCCGCTCAAGGCTACATCCTGTACTCTAAAGTCGCACACCACCGGAATTTGTGTAATGGCCATAATATCAGCCCCGTGGCCTGCTTGGAATGTGATACCCAAATCAGGATCGTGAAACAACGTGTGACCATGCGAAGAGATGATTAACTCCGATTCGCCCAAATTTTGCTGTTCGCGCAGTGTCTTTTGTACGATTGCATCTTCCAAAAATGCAAGCACCGACAAGCCTAAAAATTTACCGTAGTAATGATGAAATACCTCTAGTTTGAGTCCGCTGAGTTTGTGAGCGTTTTTTAATTCCTCAAGCCAAGTGGCATCGTAGTTCTGTGTGCTTGCATATAATATTTTACCCTTAGGATGGTCTATATCCTCGAATTGGCAGAGAGCCAAATCAAGACCATCTAATGAGGTGCCAGACATCAATGCAATTACGAGCATAAAATATTGTGTGCTAAAACAGCGAAAATACTTGTATCTGAATCACTTTTACAACCATAGGTCATTAAAAATTCATATTTTTCTTTTCGAAGGCATGTGCATTGCTTTGCAAATGAGGGTGGTCTTAGCTCTTGTAAAAGTTTTGGCTTTTTTAAATTGTGGATGCCTCCTCAAAAGGAATAAAGCAACATTTTAACAAGCAACATGACTTTATCAGAGTAAAAAACAAGAAATTAAAAGAAGATAGAAAACAATAAAAAGCTTTGAACGGTATATTTGCCAACGAAGCAACAACATAAAATTTTTGAGATGAAGTTTGAATTCAGCGAGGAGCATTTGATGATCCAAAAAGCAGCGCGTGATTTTGCACAAACAGAATTATTGCCCGGTGTAATAGAGCGCGATACACATGAAAAATTCCCGGCCGAACAAGTAAAAATGATGGGTGAACTCGGATTTATGGGTATGATGGTAGACCCAAAATATGGAGGCAGCGGAATGGATACAATATCTTATGTATTGGCCATGGAAGAGCTCAGTAAAGTAGATGCATCTGCCTCTGTGGTAATGTCAGTAAACAACTCATTGGTTTGCTGGGGATTGGAAAAGTATGGTACAGAAGAGCAAAAACAAAAATATTTGGCGCCCTTGGCCAAAGGAGAGATTATAGGTGCCTTTTGCTTATCGGAGCCCGAGGCAGGTAGCGATGCTACTTCACAAAAAACAACGGCCATAGACAAAGGTGATCACTATTTATTAAATGGAACCAAAAACTGGATTACCAATGGTAGTTCAGCCTCTGTGTATTTAGTTATTGCGCAAACGGATGTAGAAAAAGCACACCGAGGTATCAATTGCTTGATTGTAGAAAGGGGCATGCCCGGATTTGTGGTAGGTAAAAAAGAAGAAAAAATGGGTATACGCGGCAGCGATACGCACTCGCTTATGTTTTCTGATGTGAAGGTTCCGAAAGAAAATCGCTTGGGTGAAGATGGCTTCGGGTTCAAATTTGCCATGAAGGTTTTGAGTGGTGGTCGTATTGGTATTGCAGCTCAGGCATTGGGTATTGCCTCAGGAGCTTACGAATTGGCCTTGAAATACTCCAAAGAGCGCAAAGCTTTTGGAAAGGAAATATATCAGCATCAAGCCATTGCTTTTAAATTGGCAGATATGGCTACTGAAATAGATGCAGCAAGACTGATGGTACTCAAAGCAGCTTGGCTTAAAGACAATGGATTGCCCTTTGATCGCGAAAGTGCAATGGCCAAGTTATACGCTTCATCTGTAGCCATGAAACACACGGTTGAGGCTGTTCAAATTCATGGTGGTTACGGGTTTGTAAAAGAATATCACGTAGAGCGACTCATGCGCGATGCAAAGATTACTCAGATATACGAAGGAACTTCTGAAATACAAAAGCTGGTGATTTCCAGAGATATTTTGAGCTAAAAAATAGTTTGATAGAGATTATTTAAAAGTCGATTTGCGTTTGTAAATCGACTTTTTTTGTTTAGCAACAAGCCGTTTTTAAGAACTGACCCGAGTGTTGAAAAAAGTAAAGCTTTGATTCTTTGCGGAATCAAAGCTTTGCTTTTTTAGGTCAATAAGAGAAAATTTCTACTTGCCTTCGTGCAGCACCAAAAAAGGTAGCTTGCTGTGGTATGCAATTTTGCTTGTAACGCGTTTGTGGAATAAGCTTTCAAAAAAGTTGTAATTGCGTGCTACAACCACCAGTAAATCAGCTCTTTCATTGGAGGCAGTTTCCATCAGCACATCTTCTGTGTCTTCGCCACTCATGATTTTATAACTGTGGTTTATTTCACTAAAGTGTTTGTCTACCAAATCTTTAGAACGCTGCATTTCTTCATCCGTATTGTCATAATTGTCTAGCACATGGGTTATTACCACTTGAGCATCAAAGGTTTTTGCTAAGTCGGCTAGTAAACTCAAAGGTTTAGACATCTTTCTGTTTTTGAAATCAAATCCAAAAACCATCTTTTTTACCCCAGCCAATTCAGCTCCTTTGGGTATGGTAAACACCGGAATATCAACACTGTGTATAATTGAGGCAGCATTAGAGCCTATCAAAACTTCTTCAATTCCAGAGGCTCCTTTGGTGCCCATGACCAAGTAATCTGCAAATCGCTCTTCGGCCAATTGACGCATGATGCGGCTGGGTGCGCCCAGCAAACTGAGGCATTCGTAAGCTACGGCAGCATCTTTGAGTTTTTGCTCTACTTCCAGCATGGCTTTTTCAGAGTTCTCGCGCATGATGTCGAGCAAGGAATGTGTCATTACGGTTTCTGCATAAGGCAGGTCGTAAGCATTTACGGCTATTACTTTTGCTTTGCTTTTTTTGGCCAATTCTATGGCAAAAGTCAATGCATTATCAGCCGTTTTAGAAAAGTCGGTAGGAAAAAGAATGGTCTTCATGACAATAGATTTTAAGGTTAATTTGCTTCCCGATTAGCTTGCACTAAATTACAGCTTACAGTGTTAGGGCTACCCTAAAATCCTCATACAAATGGATGACTTTCGTCATGTAAAACTTAGGTGTTTATGCTTTTTTTAAATCCATTTTAAAATCGACATCGATAATTTTTGCCACCTTATCTGCCACTATACTAGGTATTTTGAT
>CAYZUZ010000116.1:0-4903 GCA_964481795.1 uncultured Cryomorphaceae bacterium | reverse complement strand
ATTGACAAAAGTTATTTCAAAGAAACCATACATTCGGAGGATAAAAGGAATCAAAAACACGAATATGATACCTAAAATGCCTATACCCACGGCATTGGCTACTATGAAGTTAAAGGTAGTAACCTTGCCATATTTTTTAAAGAAATAAATCATGGTAATGGCTGGTATGGTCAAGAAAACGAGGATGTGAACACCCACCGACAAGCCTACCAAATAAGCGATAAGTATAAGCCATCTATCAGCTCTAGGATTGACGTCAAACTCGCGCTCCCATTTCAAAATAGCCCAAAAAGCAATGGCGGTAAAAAAGCTCGACATGGCATATACCTCGCCTTCAACAGCCGAAAACCAGAAAGAATCGGAGAAAGTGTAAGCCAAGGCTCCTACTGCACCGCTGATTATTATGGTGTAAAGCTTTGTGGTATCAATAATGCCACCATTGGCTACGGCAAGCTTGCGACCTAAAGCTGTGATGGTCCAAAACAAAAAGAGAATGGTAAATGAGCTCGACAAGGCCGACATCATATTGACCCAATAAGCCATCTGACTCCAATCGCCAAAAGCAAAAATAGCGAATACAGCACCCAAAAGCTGGAAAAACGGAGCCCCAGGAGGGTGACCTACCTGCAATTTTACCGAGGTAGAGATGTACTCACCACAATCCCAAAAGGAGGTGGTAGGCTCTAGCGTAAGCACATAAGTGATTGTGGCTATGGCAAATATTATCCAGCCAACTAGGTTGTTGAGTTTTTGATATTTTTCTGGTGTAATCATTTGTAATACTGATAATTTGAAATGAGGGCGAAAATATAAAAAGAATGCCTTCACAAGGTAAAAAATTGTGCATCTATCAATTATTTCTACTTAAAAACAGCTTAATATTTTTTTTAAAAAATTTGTTTGCACATTTCAATTTCCATATTACTTTTGCCACCCGAAAAACAATGATGCCCGATCGTCTAATTGGCAGGACAGCGGTTTTTGGTACCGTATGTCTAGGTTCGAGTCCTAGTCGGGCAACTTTTGAAAAATAAAATCCCTTGTTAAATCAATGATTTACAAGGGATTTTTTATTTATATCCATCAAATCTGTGCTGTGCTAATCAAACAAATACCTCAATCCGACAAAGCCAAGGAGCACAAAATTTGTTTCGCCTGAGGTATACATGGCAGATGTTTCCATCATTATTGAAAGATTTTTGATTGGAAAAGGACGAATGCTAAGCCCTATAGGAACGCCTAAAGCTCCAAATTCGGCAACAACGACACTAGCCCCTAGGTATATATTGTGATTATCGTGTCGTATAAAATTGTAATTAAAATTGATTTCAGGGAGAATGTTTTGTTCTGTAGCCAATGTGTAGATGCGTGCATCTAACCAAAACTTATCATTAAACTGATAGCCCAAGCCTATTTTGGTATCCATACCATTTATAAAAACAGAGGCGCTCACTTGTGCTTGAGTATCCCAATAGGCAACAAAGAGAGAAAAAAAGACGACGATTTTTAAGGTGTTCTTCATTGTAATTTGTGTTTGAATTTATTACAAACATAAAACACCCTTTTTAATGTGCAAAAAAAATCTTACTTTATTTGGTGTTGAAAAGATTCATTGTGTTTTGAGGGCCTGCCAATACGAAGGACTCTGTAGCGTCTGCTGCTTTTTCGATGAAGGATGGCAACAGATCATTTTCAGCCGCAGACCACTCGCCCAGCACATAATCTACTTGGGCACCTTTAGGAAAATCACCTCCTATTCCCATGCGTAGTCGTGCGTATTTTTGAGTAGCAAGTAGGGCTTCAATATTCTTTAAACCATTGTGGCCACCGGGCGAACCTGCTGTTTTTAAACGAAGTACTCCCATATTGAGGGCAATGTCATCGAGTATGACCAATAAATTTTCTTGTGGGATATTTTCCTGTTTCAACCAATAATCAACGGCCTTGCCACTCAAATTCATATAGGTAGTAGGCTTGATCAGGATGATTTTTCTACCTTTAATATTATACTCTGCCTTAAAAGCCAACCTATCGGTAGCAAAAAAAACACCTGACCTCTTAGCTAAGAAGTCAAGTGTTTTAAAACCAATATTATGGCGTGTTTCTTCGTATTCAGCTCCAATATTGCCCAATCCGGCTATCAGATACTTTTTCACTCAGAAATTTTTTGTAATTGAAATTAGGCTGCTTCTTCGTCGTCATCTGTATCGGCCACCACGTTTCTTGATGTTTTCACGATACAAATTACAGAATTGGCTGGTGTAACTACCTCAATGCCCTCGGTGTTCAAATCAGACACACGAGCTGATTGACCTACTTTCAATTGTGTGATATCATGCTCTATCGACGAAGGCATATTATCTTCAGTAGCTTTTACCTTTATTTTACGCATTACGAGTTTCAATTTACCACCCGCACGCACACCTCTTGAGCTACCTGTAAGCACTATAGGCACCTCTACTACTACTGGCTTGCCCGGCATTAGTTGGATTAAGTCGATGTGGAGAATCTCATCAGTAACGGGATGAAACTGGATGTCTTGAACTATACAATTTACAGTTTTATCTTCAAACTGGATTTCTGCTTTTTTAAGTTCACTTGTATATACTAAGTGTCTAAAAGCTGGTGCATCAGCATAAAAGTGGATAGGCTGTTCGCCACCATAAATTACACAAGGTACATTGCCCTCTTTGCGCAATAAAGTAGCGAATTTAGTACCGATTTCGGTTCTGTAGTGGCCTTTGATGTTTATCGATTTCATATTCTACTGGATGATATTCAAATGTATATTAAAAAAATTTTATTCTAATTGGGTATGTAGTGGTCGCTTATAGATTGGTGGTAGTGTACCTTTTTCATTACGGTAGCAAATAAGCTGGCAATGGAAATGACTTCGATTTTATCTGAAGAGGTATGTAAAGGTATGGTATCAGTAACTACAAGTTTATTGAGCTTGGACTTTTCGATTTTCTCAACCGCATTGCCTGATAATATGGCATGCGTACAATAAGCGCTTACGCTTTTTGCACCTTGCTCTACGAGCATATCGGCTGCTTTGGTCAAAGTGCCCGCTGTATCTATCATATCATCTACTAGGATGACATTTCTATCTTTTACATCGCCAATCACCGTCATTTTATCAATCACATTGGCTTTGCTGCGCTGTTTGTAGCATATAACCACTTCAGAGCTCAGCATCTTAGCATAAGTATTGGCTCTTTTGGAACCACCCATATCTGGTGAAGCTATGGTCAAATGTTCAAGATTGAGTGCAGATATATGAGGTACAAAGAGCCCTGATGCATAAATATGATCTACGGGTTTTTCGAAAAAACCTTGTATTTGATCGGCATGTAAATCCATAGTCATGATGCGGGTAGCACCAGCTACGGTAAGCAAATCGGCCATCAACTTAGCTCCTATGGGGACCCTTGGCTTGTCCTTTCTATCTTGTCGTGCCCATCCAAAATATGGTATTACAGCGGTAATATGCTTAGCTGAGGCTCTTTTGGCAGCGTCTATCATTAGCAATAATTCAATCAAATTGCTATTGGGCTGATGCGTTGAGCAAATAAGAAATACGCGCAAACCACGAACCGTCTCTTCAAAAGAAGGCTGAAACTCGCCATCGCTAAACTCTGTGAATACCACATTGCCCAGGGGCTGTCCGTAAGCCTCGGCTATTTTAAGCGCTAATTGCTGCGATGATCTACTTGCGAAAATTTTGGCTTCAGGTGTCAAAGCTATTATGCTGTATTTTAAATAAATATTTACCCCTCAAAAAAGGGCTGCAAATGTATTAAGCTTTTGTAAATTAAAAAAATAAGAATGTAATTTAATTTTCAACGCACTTAGGATTGTTATTTTGCTGATTGGCAGCCTTTAAAATCATGGAGACAAACGACTTATTTGCCAGGTTTGATCGGGCTGCAGGGTATATTTAAGCCTATCGTGCAGACGCGAGGGTCGGCCTTGCCAAAATTCAATCATATGTGGCCTTACCATATAACCACCCCAATATTCAGGACAAGGAATTTCATCGGTATCGGCATATTGAAGGGTGAGTTTTTCTTTTTGCGCACGCAAATATTCACGGTTGGGAATTTCAGAACTTTGGGCACTTACCCAAGCTCCTATTCTGCTTTCTTTGGGTCGGGTACGGAAGTAAGCTTCGTTAATGTCTTTGCTTGTTTTTTCGGCTAGGCCAAGCACGCGTACTTGCCTTTCCAATTCAGGCCACCAAAAGTTAAGACTTACTTTGGGATTCAGTTCAATTTCTCGTCCTTTGGCACTGTTGTAATTAGAAAAAAATGTAAATCCTGAATGGCTGTACTCTTTGAGTAAAACCTGCCTTACTTGCGGAAATCCGTCCAAACCAATGGTTCCTAGTCCCATGGCATTAAAATCATGAGGTTGAAGGGCTTTATATTCCTGAAACCATTGGTCAAATTGCTTTAGCGCTTGGGCATCTACTTGCTCCTCTACAAGTTCATGTTTGTCGTAATGCACTCGGGCATCATGGAGACTTTGGCTCATGTCAAAAGTTATTTTGTGATACTTATTAAATAATGAATTGCTTTATTAAAGATTTTTTTTAGCTTTGGTTCAAATCTATTGAGTAATATGCCAAAGATAATGGACAAACCTGAGGTAGGATGCTACCTCATTGCCGAACCTTTTTTGGGCGATCCCAATTTTGAAAGGAGTGTTATCCTGATTGTATCGCACGATGAGGAAGGCACTGTAGGGTTAAATTTGAACAAAAAAACCAGTTATACCATGCGTGAAGCCTTGATTAATTTTCCGAAAATAGAAGTACCACTTTATGAAGGAGGCCCTGTGATGAACGACAATCTTTTTTTCATACACAGCCGTCCTGATTTAATCAAAAACGGAGCATTGG
>CAYZUZ010000115.1:0-4907 GCA_964481795.1 uncultured Cryomorphaceae bacterium | reverse complement strand
AAATGTTCCTCGGCATTTTTGAGTTTTACGGCATCGTATTCTTCTTCAAAAGCCTGGGTAGCCATTGGGTGGGCCATAAAGTAGGTTTGGTCTTTTTGGCTGTTTGAGTTGCTCGTTATTTCTATCTGAAAATTTGGATAGGTCTGTTGGCTTTTCAATACTTGATCGTTGCGATCCAGAACTCTTTGTGAGGGCTGAAAGCTGAAACCTTGGGCAGCCATATTGCTATCGATGCGTACAAAGAAGCCTTGCAAAGGTGCTAAATATCTGGCGCTTAGGTCGCCCACATTCAAATCGGTATTGTATTGCTTGTAGGTGGTGCCATCCCATACATAAATCATTTTATAAGGTCCGGCTATGGTTTGGCCGCTCATATCGTACACGGCATGGTAAGGATTGGCAAGCAAGTTCCAGCCATCGGTAAGTCCTGAAACATAGGTATTGAAGTTGGGGACTTGCGTATAGCCGAGGTTAAGCACATAAGGCTGTGATGCTGAGCGCAAATCACCGGTTACATCGATTTTGTTGGGGAAGCCATTGACTAGGAAGTTTCCAAAAGCGTTTTGTCCGGCTGCTACGGCATAGCCAATACCGGGCTGTAGTGAGGCCGCAGTATCGGGCGGACTGATCCAATTGCCTGTGGATGCATCCCAGAAGTATATACTAGAGCCTGATTGTCCGGCAGTAATGATGGAACCCGGATTGGCCAAGTCTTTTACTTTAGTTACTACAGGCACGCCTATATGGTACCAGCGCAGGTTGTTGTTGGCAGCAAAAAGCGCGGCTTCTTGTTGTATGCGACCGCCACCATTTACAGATCCTTGAATGAGTCGGGCATATTGGCCATTGGTATCTGCTTCAAGTATAATAGTACCTTGATTTTCGAGTAATGAATCTACTTCCAAGCCTGCATCTGCATAGATAGTAAGGTTGGCTTGGTGGTGCATAAAAAACTCCTTTACCTTTACGATGGTATCAATTACAGGATTGTTTGTTTTGGGCGAGATGAAAACCGTTGATAGTTGGCCTGGAACCACATTGTTGCTCCAGTTGGCAGGGTTTTTCCAATCGTTATTTACTGTTCCTAACCAACCGCCTCCGTCAAATTCGTAGCAGCCATGGTCGCGATTGGCGGCTGGGCGCTGACGACCTAAAATATCCGAGGTGAGGTTAGGAAGGTGCACACCCAGATTATTGGCTAAAGCATTTAGAGGTAAAAGATGGCTGTTATCTGAAAACTCAGGGTTGATAAACAGTGAATTGGCCTCTCTGCCTGTAGCCGTTTGAAAATCTGCTAGGCTGTTTATAGCAGTAGGTACAACAAAGGCTACTTGACTTCTGAAAGGACTTGGAGAATTGCTAAAGAATATGTTGTAATCAGAATCTGCAAAATTAGCACCTGCATTTGGCTTGCTGGAGTAAAAACAAATTCCCGAAAGATTTACCACAATATTGTTTCGGGCTGTCCAGCCGGCTGCTGCTTGAAAGTTTTGTATTGCATTAAAGTTGGCATTGTTGCCCATCACATGAATAGAGTTGTGATACACTTGCACATTTCCTGCAGAAATTCCTATACCCCTACCAACTCCACTGATGCTGTTTATTGCAATTTCGTTGTTGTAAACTTGTGAGGGCGAGGCTGCATTGCCCACACCATTATCGAAGCTATAAATGGCATTAAGACAATTACCTGTGGTGTTTAAGATTTGATTGTTGTTGATTTTAAAGGGATGTCCGCCAAAATTGATTCCTGAAAAATTTCCAGCAAAAGTGCCCAATATTCTGTTTTTGCTTACCTCAATATCAGTGGCACTCGTTACTACTATTGCATAAGATTTATTGCCTTGAAATTCATTGTTTTTGACAACTACACGCGTACCTGCAATGCTAAAGCCATCCGTTCCATAATAAATTTTATTGCCTAGGAATTGAGAGCTGTCGCAATCGACACAAGTAAGTAAGATGAATCTGTTTTTGATGGCCACAGGCGTGGTAGGGGCGTCGTCGTATCCTTCCAGTTCACAATTTTCCATTTTGAAATTTTTGGTGGCGCCAGCGAGTTGAAATATCTTGCCGTGTGTGCTTGATACATTTCTGAATTTCAGGTTTTTAATCACAAGATTTTGAGTAGATGTAATGGCAAAAACGTAGTTTGAATCATTTACCGCAGGTGAATAAGAAACCTGTGGATCGGCTTCGCCACCATCAAAAGTAATGGTATACAGGTACATTCCATCTACTTCGCCTAGGTTAAGGCGTTCGTTGTAAGAGCCTTTTCCTACCTGAAAAGTGACATCACATATGATGCCGCGCTGGTGCAAATCGGCAATGGCCGCTGTAAAGTTTGGATAATCAGCATTGGCGGTTTGACCGATGGTATAGATGCCGCACAAAGGAGCCGGCTTAGGTAGAGATACGGGGCTAGTGCCTTTTTGTAAGAAGGCGTTGTAGATCCTAAATACACCTCCTTTTCGTTCAGGCGTATTTACCTCCATGTTGTTGGCTATTTGTATGGTGTTGAAAAGGAATCGAATTCCAAAATTTCCAATATCTTGTGCCATAGCATCTCTTACCACCAATGGGTTGGGCTGTGTAAGATTAGGATTAGGAACTAAAGGTGTATAATCGGTTTGGCCAGCAATGCTGTCAAACATATATCCATATTTATTGTAACGTATGCCCATGTTAAAGTTAGGCATTTCGCCTTTAAACATTACATGATTGCCTAGTAAAATTTCGTAGTGCGATTCGGCTTGAACAATATTATTATTGCTTACGCTATGCCATTTGCGGTAACGCCTTTTTTCAAGTTGATTGTTATATGTCCAGTCGAAGTTATTTCCCTCAATATCAGCCCCTAAGTTCACAGGTGTAAATCTGATTTTGATGTCGTTAAAGGTCAGCCCTAGTGAATCGAGCTTGGCTTTGGTTAGTGCAAATCCTTGGTAATAACCATTTCCCGTAAGTCCTGCGTCCACCCCAGGAACCAAGTTTTGATAATCCATACTTGCCAAATTGTAGTAGGCACTATCAATGGAAATGGTAGGAAATTTTGGATTTAATTCGTGACCTGAGCCTTTAGGCTCCAATACGTTAGACGAATAGGTTTGAAAACCAACCACTCCTTCTTTTTTTGTACCAACGCCTTCAATGCCTATTACATCGCCTAATACAGCCACCGTATCTTGAAACCACCTCTCAAGGCCATGTCGAGTAGCTACCCAAATTTCTCTTCCATCCGAACGAAAACTCATGTCTTCTATTTCAGACTTAGTAATTGCATTATTGTTATTGTAGGTAATATTAGGCGTTCGGGTAGCAAATTGAAATCTTTTGTACACAAGAGCCCCAACTTGCTCATCTCTTTCGATTAGGAGTTTCATTGCTTGATTGGTAGCGGGAAAATTAGCAGATCCTAAATACCAAAGTTCTCTTTCTGAATCTACAAAAACCCTGTATCCCCAGTCTCTAATATTGGTGCTTACTTTGTCAAATCCTACCCAATTATTTAAAAAGGTTGCAATCTGTGTGCGCTGTTTTGAGTTCCAATCGCTGTTGTCGATATAGTAAAGTCCGCCTCCTTGTGTTTGTACGTAGATTCTGTTGTTCGCTGGATTCCTAGTGGCAACCAAGGTTTGTGGTTTGTAGAATCCGTAAGAAGCGTTTTTCCAAGGGGCATCGCTCAGTGTCCAGTGTGTCCAGGTATTGGCAGCAGGATTGTAGATGCGCACAAGACTCATTTGCCCTCCTGTAATCATTACTAAATTTCCATTTACATCGCGGTCAATGGATCTTACAATTTTACTGGTTTGAATGTTAGATATAAATGTTTGTGGTGGATTGCGGGTAAGTGTATTGCCATTGGCATTCATTCTTACTATACCATCATAGCAGGCAAACCAAAGATTTCCATCGTTGTCTTCAGTCATGTCAAATACACCTCCTTCGTTTGGAAAATTATTCAGTGATACGTGAAAAGCGGTTAATTGTCCGTTGTGCCAGCGCACTACAGGAGGGCAAAAGTTCATATCGCTACAATTAAATGCGCTGCCATTAATCATCCATATAGCACCATTTGATTGACGGAAAAACTTGGTAACCATAAAACCTGGCCAATAAAATGGACTGCCGCCTACCGTGGGATTGTTGGCACCAGCTATGGATATACTTGGATAATCCCATACACCCAGTGGACTTCTTCTACTAATGTAGCCCGAATGACCCACCCATACGGTGCCATCTGGTTCTACCAAAACGGCCCAGCAGGCCAAATTGCCCAAGCCATTGGCTGTAGTAAAGGTTTGAAATTGATTGAATTGTGCTTGCGAACTAAAAAGTACTAAGCTTAAAACGATTAGATAATAATATTTTCTCATGTCTGTAAAATTTTGAATTACAGGCCAAAAGAATTTCAAATCAAAGGGCTACCCAAGCTACTTATAGTATGTGGGAGTGTTTTTTGAGAATTGGGTAGGCTGGGTTTAGGATTTGGCGGGGGCTTAACCCAGTATTTTCAAAAGCTCTTCTTTTTTTCTTCGAGAAACCTCTATCCGCGAACCATCTTCCATTTCTACATAGCCGCCATCTTGTTTTACAAATTGTTTTATTTTGTTCAGGTTGATCAAGTGACTTTGGTGTACTCTGAAAAAACCTTCGGGCGAGAGTAGCTCGTCGAATTCTTTAAGGGTACGCGATACCAATATGGGTTTGCGATCTACTACAAAAAACTGTGTGTAGTTGTTTTGCGCTTCGCAATGTACAATATCTTGTAAGCGAACCAGTTGTATGCCTTGGGCGTCGTGTAGTGCCAGCTTATTGATTCTGTTTTTGTTTTGAATCAGCGCTTCTATTTTTTGCTCAATACTTTTATTTTCCTGCCATTTTTGTAGTCTATTGAGGGTGGTTTG
>CAYZUZ010000114.1:0-5005 GCA_964481795.1 uncultured Cryomorphaceae bacterium | reverse complement strand
TCCTATGATTCATGTTTACGAATAGGTTTTTTTTTGGTGGGTGGTTTAGCGTCAGTATAAAACCATGACAAAAAAATGGGGAGAACGGGGAATTTGAATTCGAATTCGAATTTTTTTATTGTATGACCCTGAAGGGGTCGAACAATCGTAGCCATAGGTAGAGTTCGCGAAGCGAATGGAACCTATGGTATCTTGTATACTCATCGTGTCGCGACCCTGAAAGGGTCGAACGTATGGGGAATTTTATTTTTTAAGAAGTTTGATAGTTATATGGGAATAATGGGGGAATTTGAATTTGAATTCGAATTTGAATTTTTTCTAGCCCTGTAAGGGCGACATATCTTAGCGTAGGGCAACGTCCTATGATTCATGTTTACGAATAGGTTTTTTTTTGGTGGGTGGTTTAGCGTCAGCATAAAGCTATGACAAAAAAATGGGGAATTTGAATTTTTAATTCTGACTATGGTTTTTTGGAGAGTACAGTTCCATTAAACCTTATGCTCTCTGCGTCCTTTGCGTGTTCTTTGCGCTCTCTGCGTGAAAAAGGAGGCTTGAATCGGGGAGCAATAAATTTGAATTTTTAATTCTGACTATGATTTTTTGGTGAGTCAATGAACAAATGATCATTTAAAAAAAAAGCCGCTCTGAGTATATTCAAAGCGGCTTTTGTGGTTTAGTTTAGGTTTAGAGCAATGTGCTAGGGCACACATACTCTGTTTTGTGGAGTGTTGTTTTTGCCAAAGCATTAAAGCCTCCTTCTACTTCTATAAAGTTATCCCAACCTCTCATTTTTAATATAGAAGCTGCAATCATACTGCGGTAGCCTCCTGCACAGTGTAGTACAAAAGTGCCTTCTTTAGGTATTTCTGCTAAGTGGTCGTTGATGTCTCTCAAAGGAATATTAATGGCATTTACCAAGTGTTCTGAGGCAAATTCACTGTTTCTGCGCACATCAATAATGGTCCTATTTTCCTGCTCTATGGCTTGTACAGCTTTGTCTACACTTACTCGGGTGATGGTTTCATATTCTTTACCAGCTGATTTCCAAGCATCAAACCCTCCTTGTAGGTAACCCACTGTGTGGTCGTATCCCACTCTTGATAGTCTTATGATGCTTTCTTCTTCTTTGCCAGGCTCGGTTACCAACAATATTTCTTGCTTGATGTCTAATATCAATTCACCTACCATTTGGGCAAAATTGCCATCTAATCCCATATTGATGCTATTGGGAATATATCCTTTGGCAAAGCTTGCAGCAGTTCTTGTATCTAAAATCAAGGGTCTTGTTTCGTTGGCAACTACTTCAAATTCAGCAGCATTAAGCGCTTTACTGCCTCTTTCCAAAACTGTGTCAATACTTTCATATCCCTTGATATTCATCAGTACATTTTTTGGGAAGTAAGAGGGAGGAGGCGTGAGACCGGCAAGTATCGCTTCTACAAATTCATCCTCACTCATAGGTTGCAAGGCATAGTTCACCTTTTTCTGATTGCCCAAAGTATCGGTGGTTTCCTTGCTCATTTTTTTACCACAAGCACTACCCGCACCATGATTAGGATACACAATCAAGTCATCGCTCAAAGGCATTATTTTTTCTGTAAGCGATTTGTATAGGGTTCTAGCCAATTTTTCTTCTGTAAGGTCAGATATTACGTGTTGAGCCAAATCCGGTCTGCCCACATCACCTATAAATAAGGTATCGCCTGTGATAATACCGTGCTGTACATTATGCTCATCAATAATCAGATAGGTAGTACTTTCCATGGTATGTCCGGGAGTATGTATTACTCTAATTTTTACATCACCTACGGTAAATATTTGATTATCTTCTGCTACTAGGGCTTCAAAACCAGGTTTTGCAGTGGGACCATAAACGATTTTCGCACCCGTTTTTTTTGCAAGGTCCAGGTGTCCGCTTACAAAGTCGGCATGGAAATGTGTTTCGAAGATGTACTTGATATTAGCTTGGTTTTTTGTGTCCTTATCTATGTAAGGTTGCACCTCGCGGAGTGGATCAAAAATGGCTACTTCGCCTTTGCTTTCAAGGTAATAAGCTGCATGAGCTATACATCCGGTATAAATTTGTTCTAATTTCATTGCGGTTGATTTATTTAAGTTAATGTTCTTTTTATTTATGCAGCAAAGGTCATTCATTAAAAAATATGCTACTATTACTTTGGTTACAAAAGGATTCTGCGTTTTTCAAGTGGCAAAACACTCGTGATGCTCGATTTTCTTGCAGATATTTCAATAGCATTTCATTTTAATCCCGACCTTTGTCAGCATGGAATCTATGTGGTTAAAAAAACTAAACATCGTCAATTTTAAGAACTGGGAACAGGGTGAATTTGAGTTCTCACCCAACATCAATTGCTTGGTAGGACTCAATGGTGCCGGTAAAACCAATGTGCTCGATGCGATTTGCTACTTGACTCAAGCGCGAAGTTATTTCAATGCCATCGACAGTCAGAATGTGCTTTTTGATGCAGATTTTTTTGTGTTGCAAGGTGGTTTTGAACGCAATGGAAGCAGTGAGAATATCTATTTGGGACTGAAAAAAGGGGGCAAAAAAAACCTACGCAGAAACGACTCTGAATATCAACGCTTGGCAGACCACGTTGGTTTTTTGCCCTCAGTAATGATCAGTCCTTATGATAGAGATTTGATTACCGAAGGATCTGAACAACGCAGAAAACTCATGGACAGCATCATTTCTGGGTACGACAAACTATACCTCGATGCTTTGTTGCGCTACAACAAAGCTTTGATGCAGCGCAACCAATTACTTAAAAGTTTTCATGAAAAAAAAACTTGGGATGGAGGCTTGTTGGAGATTTATAATTTTACATTATCTGAGTATGGAGGCCTTATTCACGAAGCGAGAAAAAAGTTTATTGAATTCATAAAGCCTTTATTCTTAAAGTTTTATAATGAAATAAGTGGCAGTGCGGAGGAAGTGGATATTCTGTATCAAAGCGATTTGTACTCCAAGAGCATAACCACATTACTCAAGGAAAACGAACAGCGTGATAGCTACCTTTTGTACACGAGCAAAGGAGCTCACAAAGATGATTTAGAATTTACCTTAGGCGGATATCCGCTCAAAAAATTTGGCAGCCAAGGACAACAAAAGAGCTTTTTGATTGCTTTGAAAATGGCGCAATTTTATATGGTAAAAGAAAAAAGCGGTCTCAATCCCATCCTAATGCTGGATGATATATTTGACAAACTCGATGAGCAAAGGGTAGAGCAATTGATTGCCTTGGTAAATAAGAGCGATTACGGTCAAATTTTTATTACAGATACCCACCCCGAAAGAACCCTTACCTTAGCCAAAAAATTTGATGCTGAAGCAGCAGTTTTTTACATACAAAATGGATGCATTTATGAGAAAGCCTGACAATACACAAAGCCTAAAAGAGGTTATTGAAACCTGGATACAAGGTGCGGGCAAAACAAAGCAGTACAAAAGCGCACGCGTAGTAAATGCCTGGCATAGCTTAATGGGTATAGTAGCTGATAAGCATACCGAAAAAATATGGTTTTCAGAGGGTTTACTCGTCATTTATCTCAACTCATCGGTGCTGCGCGAAGACCTTTGGATGCAAAAAACCAAACTCATCCATAGTCTTAATGAAGAATTGGGAGAAGAATTGGTATTAAAAGTAGAACTTAAATAAAATATTTGTCATTAATGAATACTATTTTGATTGTCAATGGTCCTAATCTGAATTTACTGGGTAGCAGAGAAGCCCATATTTATGGCAACAAGAGCTTTGAAAGCTATTTAGAGAATTTAAAATCTGAATATCAACAGTTTAATTTGCATTATCATCAAAGTAATATCGAGGGCGAATTGATTGATATACTTCATCGAGAAGCAGCTCATATTCAGGGTGTTATTATCAATGCAGGTGCTTATACCCACACCTCTATTGCATTGGCAGATGCCTTAAAAGCCATTGATATACCTTATGTGGAGGTGCATATAAGCAATGTAGCTAATCGCGAGCCTTATCGTCATACTTCCTATTTATCAGCAGCGGCAGCGGGCTGTATTTTCGGCTTTGGTTTGGAGTCGTATAGACTTGCTTTGGAGTTTTTTTCAAAAAAATTGCTTTCTATTTAAACGAATGTGCATCCATTTTCGTTCATTATAAAATTAATTAAATTTTATGAAGAAATTATACTCGTTAATTGCCTTGGTATTGATAGCTTTACTAGCAGGTCATAGCAAGCTACAGTCGTATTCCAATGGTTTTTTTGGTGGTGGATACACAGGTTCTCCGGGCGATTTTACCCAAACTTGTGCTACTTGTCACTCCGGCTCTCCTGTTACGGTAGCGGCCAATGCCATTACCTCTACCATTCCTGCTTCGGGTTATGTTCCCGGTCAAATTTACACCATTACCCTCACGGCTACACATCCTACTTTCAATCGTTTTGGATTTCAAATAACTGCCGAGTCTGCCAACAACTCCAAAGTAGGCACTTGGGTCATTACCAATACAAGTCAAACCCACATTTCACCCACTAATTATGTAGCGCATACTTCGGGTGGTACTATGGGTAGCAACAACAGCAAATCGTGGAGCATGAATTGGACTGCCCCTGCTGTAGGTACGGGTGCTGTTACTTTTTATGCAGTAATCAATAGGGTAAACAACAACTCGGGCACAAGTGGCGACCAAGTAGCAACGGCTACATTATCCGTAAGCGAAAATTCTCCACCGCCTCCACCACCGGTATTGGTTTTAAATATCGATACTGTTTTAAGTGAAGTGTGCTTAGGCGATTGCCAAGGAGCTGTAGTTGCATCAGCCACAGGAGGCCTTCCGCCCTACAATTTTAGCATTGCAGGAGGAAATTTCACAGGCTTGTGCGAGGGCAACTATTGGGTTTATGTTACGGATAGCATCAATCAGATAGATAGCGCACAAGTAGCGGTAGGAGCTGGGGCACAGGTTACAAAACCTAGTGTATTTACAGATTTTTCTAGTTCGCC
>CAYZUZ010000113.1:0-5055 GCA_964481795.1 uncultured Cryomorphaceae bacterium | reverse complement strand
GAAGTCCCGAGGCCGAAATGCTACAAGCTCTTGAGCATCAGGATTGGGTTTGATTATTTATTCGACATCGCCAAGTATTTTTTGAGTTCTTAGATTGTGGTCGCGAATGGCGGTGGTATGCACTTTTAAAATATGGTAATTTTCACTATTGAAAATTGGATGTTTTTTGATTTGATGGAGTGAATCTTGCGCATATTTATAAGTATCCGTCATGTTTACTATCGGTTTCGGATAATCTACCCCTATTTTAAAATTGTACAATAATTCTTCCATAGGTGTGATATTCCACGGTTCGTAGATGAGTGGCAAGGGCAAATGAGCGAGTTGAGGTAGCCACTGCTTGATAAACAAACCTTCAGGATCATGTTCAAGTGATTGTTTTACAGGGTTATAAATTCGTACCATATTGATTCCTGTAGTAGCTGCCTGCATTTGAAATTGTGGAAAATGTATCCCTGGCTCAAAATCAAGAAACATCTTTGCCAAATGATAAACACCTGATTGCCAAGGCTGCCACAAATGATGTGTAAGAAAAGAAACCAAGGTAGCACGCAACCTGAAATTGAGATAACCTGTAGCTGCAACACAACGCATAGCCGCATCAATCAAAGGAAAACCTGTTTCGCCCTGCTGCCATGCTTGCACTAGTTTCGTATCTATTTCATTTCTGATGTCATTATACGCACGATTTAAATTTTCAAATTCCATTCGGTCTTCCGATTCAAATTTTTGTATAAAATGGCAGTGCCAATGCAATCGTGATATGAATGCCGTTAAATCGCGCTTTTGCCCAGTTGTAGCATATTTTTCTTTTGCCCATTGGTACACCTCACGGTGACTAATGCAGCCCCAAGCCAAGTAGGTACTAAGTCTACTACAGTGGTCTCTGCTTTGTAATGGCTTGGAAATGTATTTGTTATAACCCTTATGCCTTGTGTTTAAAAAATTAATTTGAGTAGCTCTAGCAGCTGATTCACCCGGAGTTTGAAAACCAAACGGGTAGGCTCTCAGGGTTTCTTTTATTTCGCTAGGCAAGGTAAATTCCTCAGGAATAGGCCATTGCATGTAATCTTGTTCATATTTTGAAAAATCAGGATGACAAAGGGGCGATTCCATGAGTTTCTTCCATTTTTTATCCCATTGATTTCTGTTTTTTAGGCCGCGTATTACACCTTGCTGCCGATATTCATGCCAAGTAATTTGGTTTGATTTTAGAAATTGGGATATCTGAATATCACGTAAATAGGTACAGCGAAGGCCTGTTTCTTGATGTGAATAAACAGCATCAATTTCAAAATAATCACAAAGACTTTGAAAAATTTCAAGGGCATCGCCAAAGGCTAGATAAAAACTTATTCCTTTGTTTTTGAGATACATGGCTACTTCGCGTGCGGCATGATATTGAAACTGCCAATGTCTTACATCGTGCGAGGCTTGCTCCAACATCATTTTTTCTAGCATGAAAAGTCCTAAAACCGGCTTGCCTGATTCTATGGCACTTTTGAGTGGTTCATGGTCATGAATCCTCAGGTCGCGCTTAAACCATACGATGTTGATGATTGATTTCAAGCTTACAGTTTTTCAATATTTTCAAGATAAAAAGAAGCTTGCTCAAGCAGTGCTTTTTTATTTTCTGTACTCATTTTATCCCAAGTTCTGTACATCATTCCTATTCTAGGATTTTTAGCTAGCAAGGCTCTATTTTTATCATAAAAATTCCAATAAAGACTATTAAATGGACAGGCTTTTTCTCCTGTTTTTTCTTTGTAATTGTAGTGACAAGTATCGCAGTAATTACTCATTTTCTGGATGTAATTGGCCGAACTTACATAGGGCTTGGTCCCAACAATGCCCCCATCGGCAAATTGACTCATACCACGTGTATTGGTAATTTCCACCCACTCAAATGCATCAATATAAATACCTAGATACCAATAATCTAGCTCATCGGGATGAATGCCAGCCAAAAGTGCAAAATTTCCAATGACCATCAATCGTTGTATGTGGTGCGCGTAGGCTTTTTCCAAACTTTGACCTATAGAATGGCTTAAACAATTCATGGATGTATTTCCATTCCAAAACCAACTAGGCAATGGATTTTGATGCTTAAAAAAGTTTAGATTTTTATAATCAGGCATTTGAGCCCAATATACACCCCTCATATATTCGCGCCAGCCTATAATTTGACGAACAAATCCTTCTACTTGTGCCAATTCTATTTCTTCTTTACGCTGCTCCCATTCTTGTATGCAATGTCTTACAACTTCTAAAGGGTTCAATATTTTTGCATTGAGCGCAAAGGATAGTCTTGAGTGATACCCTGCCCAAATGTCCGTGTGCATGGCATCTTGATGTTTGCCAAAGTTTTCCAATAAATTTTTTGCAAAGAAATCCAAAACAAGCAACGCTTCTTTTCTATTGGCAGGCCAAGGCGAAAGGTTGTCTTTTAGGCTGCCTATGGTTTTTACTTGGCACTGCTCTAACATCAGAACAATATCGCTTACATCATGGTTAAACTCCAATATATCAGGAGCTTGTGCATTTTTTGGATAGGCATTTCTGTTGTCAGAATCAAAATTCCATTTGCCTCCCTCAGGCTCTTTGCCTTGCATAAGTACATCAAATCGCTTGCGCATATCTCTATAAAAACTCTCCATGAGATAGGTTTTTTTACCTTCAAAAAAGTTTTTTAATTCATTGCGGGTACACAAAAAATGTTCGGTATCAAAAGCCTCTACAGGTACACCTAGTGTTTTTTCAAACAATTGAAATTCAATATCCAATCGGTATTCATCGGGTAGTTGGTATTCTATTTTTTTGATATCGTAATCTGAAATAATCCATTGCAGGTTTTTTGTAAAGGTCTGTTGATTCTTGACATGATTTAACTTTAAATACAAAACTCTGTGTCCTGCATTTTCTAAGGCTTGAGCCATATTGCGCATGGCTAAAAAAAGAGCGGCAACTTTTTGAATGTGGTGGGGTGCATAATCAGTTTCGGAGTGCACTTCCATCAAGCAGTACAATATTTCATCAGATCGATGTTTGAACCAAGAGTGTTTAGCATTAAGCTGATCGGCAAGAAGTAATCTTAAAACCATGAGTAAATATTTGTAATGAATACAAAATATAACGGCAATGGGTTTAAGTCGAATGGTATTTAGTAGCTACAATTACCTCCTTCTCCACACTTTGGGTTTGCCTATAATTATATTGTAGGCTATCAGCGCATATTGAATAATCATACTTGGCAAATCGAGAATAATAAATAAATGTGCTACATCGCGGTCGTAAGTGCTGCGTGCCACAAGACTCAAAGCTAGGGTTCGCAGTGAAATATAAAGGAAAAGCAGTGCCAATGCCATCCAATACCATTGGATATAAAGTGCTAAAAATAAAACTGTTAACAAATAAATTCCAGATCTACTAAAGCTATTGAATGCAAGTTCTATTTTACTTTTACTGTTGTAAAAACTGGAGCTAGAGTAATGACGTCGCTTTTGAAAAAACCATTCGGTCCAGGTAGATTTTGTTTCGGAAAGTGTGATACATTCTTTACTAAAACTAATGCCTACATTGCTGGATGTGGCTGCTTCATTGATAAATAAATCATCATCGCCTGAGGGGAGATGTATGTGCTTGTAAAAGCCTTTATGCTTGAAAAACAAGGTTTTAGTATAACCTAAATTTCTTCCTACACCCATATACGCACGATTGAAAAAGGCTCTACTCAAATAATGTGCTCCCGTATTGAGGGTTTCAAATCTAGCAAAAAGGTTGAGTAAGCCAGGTTTTTTTCGATACCCTCCGTATCCTAAGCTGATGCTTTTATTTTGACTGAATGGCGACGACATAGCTGCCAACCAATACTCAGAATGAGGCGAACAATCGGCATCCGTAAAAATCATGTGTTCATATTTGGCCGCTTTAATGCCTAAAGTTTGAGCAAATTTTTTCCCTTGAAAATACATATCGCTATCTGGTACTTCTATGTATCGCAGGCAAGCATACTTTTTTTCAAGCTCATCCAATACGTCTTTGGTTTCGTCCCAAGATCGGTCGTTTACTATCAATATTTCAAACTCATAATACTTCTGTTTTACAATCAGGGGAATGTTTTGAAGTAAATTTTTTGCTTCATTTCGTGCACATATCACTACAGATATAGGCACTTTTGCATTCGCAATGGGTGAATTTTTACCCAAAAAAGTAGCGTATTTTAGGTATTGTATGCTTATAACTGTTTGATATATAACAAGTATAAGCAATAATATGAGTATGGAGAGCCCAAGTAGATCTGGCAACATAGAGTGGTTTTATATGTTGGGGTAAAATTAGAACATTCAACACAAGTGCAAACAATGAATTATAAACAATGTACCTTTGGGCCACTATGCAAAGAGAAGTAAAATCACTCGCTATTTCGCCTCAAGTATTTTGGCCGCAGCTCCTGGCTTTAGGTGCTCGTTGTGATTATTTTTTAATGCAAGACGGCAATCAGTATGATTCTGCTTACTCTACCTACCAAAAACTTGCAGGCTTAGGTCCACTGGAGCTTACCGATGATGATTACGAAGCCTGTAAAACTCGCATGAGAAGTACAGCCGATTGGTGGATGGGATATTTATCTTATGATTTAAAAAATCAGTTTGAAAATCTTACATCAGAAAATACTGAATTTATAAAAATTCCAAAACTTAAATTTTTTAGACCCAAGTTTGTTTTTTTACAAACAGCAGATAGCATTCAAGTAAAGTATCCAAACGAATATGAGGAGGAGCTACTTCAATTATTAGTTGAAATTGAAAATACTTTACCTAGGACTTATCTGAAGTCAAATGTAGTTGGAAATATAGATATAGGGGTTGATTATGAGCAATATAAAGCAGCATTTAATCAAATACAAACCTATTTACAGCGCGGTGATATTTATGAAGTAAATTATTGTATACCCTTACAAGGGTATGTAAATATTGAGCATACTTCTTCCTTTTTTGAGATGATCAATGCAAACAATCCCACTCCCTTTGCTTCTTTTTACAAACTCAATGAGCT
>CAYZUZ010000112.1:0-5106 GCA_964481795.1 uncultured Cryomorphaceae bacterium | reverse complement strand
TTCCCAGGCATTGGCTGCATCTATTTTATCTTGTAATTCAGCTTGCTTGGCCATGAGTTTGTCCATTTTATCTTGATCCTCATACACCTCCGGTAGGCCAAACATATCATTGATTTGATTGTACTCATCTAATAAAGCTACGGTTTCAGCGGCACCTTCGCGCACTATATCTATTACGGTTTTATCTGGATCCAATATGGGCTCTTGCTCCAAATAACCCACTGTGTAGCCGGGTGAAAAGACCACATTTCCTTGGTAATTTTTTTCAACTCCAGCTATTATTTTCAACAATGTGGATTTACCGGAGCCGTTTAAACCAAGTATTCCGATTTTTGCACCATAAAAAAAACTGAGATAGATATCTTTGAGCACAGTTTTGTTGTTGGATGAAAAGGTTTTGGTAAGCCCACTCATCGAGAAAATTATCTTTTTATCGTCTGACATACATGTTGTTTTTAAAAATTAATTACTTATAATTCAATAGGATGCATTTTTTCCTTTGGAAGGGCGAATATCGCACATTTGCACTTACTCCTGTATGGTTTGTGCTTATTTTTTGGATAAAATCTTGCTTCGCTACAGCGCAAGTGAAAGAAATTGCTGTGCGAGGCTACGTTTTTGGTGAGGGTGAGGCTCAGATTGCCTTGGATAATGTCAATATTCAAAACCTGAGAACAGGTCGTGGAGCTATATCGCTGCGCGATGGATACTTTCAGCTTTCGGCATTGCCTGGCGATACCATCAAGTTTTCGAGTGTAGGTTATCAGATGGAGTTCATGCTTGTAGATGCTTCTTTGAGGGGCAGAATAATCCGGGTTAATATTAAACGGAGTACTTATTTATTAGAGGAGGTGCATGTGCGATCTTATAAACTCACTACCAACTTACCTCGCGAAATGCCTCAAGGCAAGCCCACTTATAAGCCCAACGAACAAATCAGAGAGCCTCGTCCGGCCAAGGCTACCTTGGCCAGTCCGGTTGATTATATTTATCAAATGTTTGATAGGCGATTCAAGCAAATGGAAATTCTGGATGAATACACCAAACGCGACGCCTTTATCACAAAACTGGAGGAAGGCAACAACATGAACATCGTAATGGAGATTACCGGACTTAGCAAAGAGGAGTTTCGAGAGTTTATTTTCTTTTGCCAAATGGGTGAAGATTTTATCTACTCAGCCACTGATTATGAATTAATAATGAGCATGCTACGCTGCTATCGACAATACAAGCGCGTGAAAGATATCAATGAATATATGGGCGATTTTGATTAATACTCTTCATCGTTAAAGTCCTGATAATCTTCCTCGTCTAGCATATCCTCATCGCCATCCGGACTATGAAAACCACCTTCTGTTTGATACCCTTCCATCAATTCAGAACCAGAAAAATCTTTGTTTGGAGCCACCTCGGGTAGCAATCCTATGGTATTTATGAGCCCGAGTTTCTTGCCTTCACCCTGCTCTTTGAGCTCTACATAAAAAGTCCACATATTGAAAAAATCGTACACATAAAGGAGTTTTTTATGTGTTGCAAATACATCTTCAATTTTCAACTGACTCATAGTAAGCAATGTAGCCTCATCAAAAGCCATCATAGGAATTTCGTCGAGTTGTTCCCAATCTTCATTGGTAAAATAAAATGAAGCCATTTCGCCTTCATGAAGGCCAAAAGAGGTAAAAATCAAATGATGTAAATCTTCCAAATGTTGATTTCCTTGTATGCCTATCTCACGTATTACGTGGGTTTTATCGTCGTCGAGGGTTATTAAAAACTGAAAATTTTCCATGTGTTTCAAAATAAAATTTTAGGTATCTATTTGGGGGTTGAGTCCAAGTTCTGAGGCTTTGCGCATCATAAATGCTTGGGCATCGTGGTAATTATTGGTGATAAGGCCCTCCAATATGGCCTCCTTAATGGCTTCTTTCAAAATACCCACCTCGCGCGATGGCTTTAAGTTGAAAGTAGTCATTATTTCTTCGCCAGTAATGGGAGGCTGCCAAT
Organism: uncultured Cryomorphaceae bacterium; assembly: GCA_964481795.1. GTDB lineage: Bacteria > Bacteroidota > Bacteroidia > Flavobacteriales > Schleiferiaceae > CAYZUZ01. Next base: position 3,102 of record CAYZUZ010000112.1, on the reverse strand, counting down.
TGCGAAGGTGGTCAGAAGCTTCTATCTCCTTGAGCCTGAAACGTACTTGTTTGAAATTTTCTAGAAATTTCTGTTTTTTCGTTTTGTTCTTGGTGGTAATGTCGGCTTCGCACAGCAGCATCAGGTCGTCGATATCTTCACCCGCGTCAAAAAGTAGTCTCCTACCGGCCGAGTCGGTGGCATTTTCGTTGGTAATAGCTATGGGTCGCGAACTCATCGAAACTATTTTTTGAACATATTTCAAAGGCTCACCCAAGGGCCATTTCATTCGGTTGAATATTTTCTTTACCATTTTGCTACCCAGCATTTCGTGCCCGTGAAAAGTCCAACCAACTTCAGCGTCAAAACGCTTGCTTGCTGGCTTACCTATATCATGAAAAAGAGCCGCATAGCGCAACCAAAGATTCTGCGTGTTTTCAGATATATTATCTACCACTTGTAGGGTATGATAAAAATTGTCCTTATGGCCTTGGCCTTGAATTTCTTCAACACCTTGTAAATCAGAAACTTCTTTTAAAAAATAAGGCAATAACTCTGTTTTAAAAAGCAAAGCCAATCCGGTAGAAGGCTTGGGGCTCAACATGATTTTGTGCAACTCTTCGCTGATGCGCTCTACACTGATGATGTTGATTCGATCGGCTTTTTCTGTAATTCCTTTTAAGGTTTCTGATGCTATTTCAAATTGCAATTGCGAGGCAAATCGTATGGCACGCATCATGCGCAGTGGGTCGTCTGAAAAAGTAATGGAAGGCTCTTGAGGGGTTTTAAGTATTTTATTTTCAATATCTTGAACACCACCAAAGCTGTCTATCAACTTACCTCGTATGTTGCCATTAAGCCCCACAGCCAAAGCATTGATGGTGAAATCTCTCCTGAGTTGGTCGTCCATCAAGGTACCCTCTTCCACCAAAGGTTTGCGGCTATCGCTGCGGTAACTCTCTTTGCGAGCGCCCACAAATTCTACATCCAAACCTTGATAACGAACCATGGCAGTCCCGAAATTTTTAAATACAGTAACCTCTTTTTGATTGCCCGTAATTTGTGCAAAAGCTTGAGCCAAAGCAATGCCACTTCCTATACAAACCACATCGATATCGGAAGGCAATCTGCGACCCATAAGGTAATCGCGCACATAGCCGCCCACCACGTAGGCTTCTGTACCTAATTGATTGGCTGCTTGGCTAATAAATTCAAAAACTGGATTTTGGATAATATGCTCGATGTTGTGTGCGCTCATAGACTGGGGGCTTGTGCCAAAAAAAGAGTGCAAAAGTACAGCAAAGGGAGTGGCTGTACCAATAAGTTTTGTGATAGATCGTATACTTATATCCGCTAATCCTGTACGCTTGACCTATCTTTGCAACTTTGTAATTTTATTTAAAATTTACCCCAGTACACTATATACATGAATAACCTGATCAAGCTGCTTCCTGACCACGTAGCCAACCAAATTGCCGCAGGCGAAGTGGTACAAAGGCCTGCATCTGTGGTAAAAGAATTGCTTGAAAATGCTGTAGATGCGGGAGCTCATTCTATACAACTCATTGTAAAAGAAGGAGGTAAAACCTTGATACAAGTAATGGACGATGGCAAGGGAATGAACGAGGTAGATATTAGAATGGCATTTGAACGCCACGCTACCTCCAAAATAAGCTCAGCTGAAGATATTTTTTCGATACAAACCAAGGGTTTTAGAGGCGAGGCTTTGGCCTCCATAGCTGCCGTATCCCATGTGGAATGCAGCAGCAAAACCGATGAAGCTGAACTGGGTAATGTACTCAAAATAGAAGGCAGTAAATTGGTAGAACAAGGATTCAAAGCCATGCCTGTAGGCACTTCTATTTCTGTAAAAAATCTCTTTTACAACATACCCGCCCGCAGAAATTTTTTGAAATCTGACCCTATTGAATACCGACATATCCTAGAAGAATTTGAGCGTGTGGCAATAGCACACCCTGAGGTAAGGTTCAAGCTTTTTCACAACGACCAAGAAGTTTACAACCTCTTACAAGGCAATTTGCGACAGCGATTGGTAGGGTTGTATGCCGGTAAAACCAACGAAAACTTGGTGCCTATAGCTGAAACTACTGAGTGGGTAAAGGTAGAAGGATATGTGGGCAAACCCGCTACAGCACGCAAAAAAAGAGGCGAACAGTTTTTCTTTGTAAATCATAGATTCATCAAAAGCTCCTACCTGCATCATGCGGTGAGCTCTGCCTTTCAAGATTTGATTCAAGAGGGCTTACACCCTACTTATTTTATTTTTATTGAAGTGCCCCCCAACAGCATTGATATCAATATACACCCTACCAAAACAGAAATCAAGTTTGAAGATGAACGCATGATTTATTCCATACTTCGTGTGGCTGTAAAACATGCTTTAGGCCAATACAATGTAATGCCTTCAATAGATTTTGACAATGAAATTGCTTTTCAGGCACCTATGGATAAAAACAGACCCATAATACAGCCTACCATTACCATCAATCCTAATTACAACCCCTTTGCTGCACCTGACCCCGACAAGGAAAAGGCTCAGGCGACGCGCAGCAGCGCAATGGGCACTTTTGCTCAATCGAGCCAAAAACAACCCGTACCAGCAGGTTGGGAACAGTTATATGCCATTACACACACCGAAATACCTGAGCGAGAGGATACTTTGCCTTTTGAACAAGAAGAAATGAACTCCGAAATAAAAGGAAACTCACAGCTGTATCAATTGGATAAAAAGTACATCATCTACCTACAAAGCAGCAGCATGTATGTATTGCATCAGCAAAGAGCGCATCAGCGTGTGCTGTATGAATATTTTATGGAACAAAGCCGAATGGAGCACAAGCTTTCGCAGCAATTGCTCTTTCCACAAAATATCAGCTTAGCACCTCGATTGTATCAGGTAATCAAGGATATACTACCTTCCTTACAAAATCTTGGTTTTGATGTAGAAGATTTTGGCAACAACAGTTTTGCCATTTATGGCTTGCCCGTTGGACTCGAAAATCAAAATGTAGAGCAACTGCTCTTGCAAATAGCCGAGGAATTAGATTTGCAAGGAGGTACAGGAATGGATCAGTTAAACAAAGAATTATGCAAAGCCTTGGC
>CAYZUZ010000111.1:0-5168 GCA_964481795.1 uncultured Cryomorphaceae bacterium | reverse complement strand
TATGATTTTTTGCAAAAACCTATGGTCAATCACTGGATTAAATATTTTGGTGAAAAGCTTCAAAATCATTATCAAGCCATAGAGTATGGAAAAAAAGAATTTAAATTTATATCCACAGTAGATATAGACAATACCTATTGCTACAAAGGCAAGGGAATTGTAAGAACTTTGGGAGCATATTTAAAAGATTTAAGCAATTTGGATTTTCATATATTTAAAGAAAGAACGCTAACACTTTTTGATAAGAAGAAAGATCCCTACGACACCTTTGATTATCAATATTCTTTACAAGAAAAATATGGGTTTCAATCCATTTATTTTATATTGTTTAGTATGTATGGTCAATATGATAGAAACTTATCAATGAATAGCAATAGTATGAAAACCAGTATTAAAGCTATTGCCGACCTTACCGAAGTGGGTATTCACCCATCCTATGCTAGCAATGACGATATCAAAGTATTGGAGAATGAAATCAATACCTTGCGCAAAACATTGAGGTATGAAGTTAAGAAAAGTAGACAGCATTTTTTAAGACTCAATTTACCTGTAACCTATCGAAATTTGATGGAAAATGGTATAGAAGAAGACTTTACTTTGGGCTATTCAAAAACACCGGGATTTAGAGCTTCTTGCTGCACGCCATTTTATTTCTATGATCTTGAATTAGAGCTTAAAACCGACCTACTGCTCTATCCTTTTGCTTTTTTAGAAACATGCTTTACTGACCAACTTCACTATACACCCGAAAGAGCCTGGCCATTGATAAAAAATCTTATTGATGAAGCCAAATCTGTCAATGGATATTTTATAAGTACATGGCATAATAGAACTTTTAGCGAACATAAGCCTCAATGGAAAGGTTGGAATAACCTATATGAAAAAATGCTTGCTTATATTTATCATACATGATTAATTACATCCAAAATAGTGATATTGATGAGGTAAAATGGAATATATGCATCTCCTCAGATCCTCAAAAACTTATTTATGGCTTAAGTTGGTACATCGATGTAATTGCTGGTAAAAATTGGGATGCATTGATTTTAGGCGATTATGAAGCAGTGATGCCATTGTGTTATAAAAAAAAATGGGGTCTCAATTATTTGTATAGACCCATAGGCGCTCAACAGATGGGTATATTTTCGCCTCAAAAACTTTCACCAGAACTTATAGAAGATTTTATTCATCATATCCCAAGTAAATTCATTTGGAAAGATTTATACTTTAATGTTGATAATAATCTGAATCTCGTAAAAAGAGGAAAGCTCATATCCAACATAAATGTTGAATTAGATTTAAACAAAACATACGAAGAATTACAAGCAGAATACAGTACCCAAACTAAGCGCAATCTAAAAAAAGCAAGGAGAATTCAATTGCAGCAATTTAATTATGATCAAATTGATATTTTGATCCATTTATTTAAAAATCACAAAGGCAAAGAGTTGCGTTTAACAGATGACTATTATCAGCGCATTAAACACGTTATGTATGTGGCTCAATATCGAGGTTTTGGGCAGTTACATTTGCTTTACGACGAAACCCAAACACCCATTGCAGGTGTATTTACCTTAGAATTTATGGGCAGAATCACACTGATTTTTACAGCCGTTAATGATCATGGAAAAGAAGTACATGCCATGACTTACCTAATAGATGAGTTGATTTCTTTTCATTGTAATCAAGGTAAAGTGCTTGATTTTGAAGGAAGTAATATCCCAAGTTTAAGAGATTTTTATTTGGGTTTTGGAGGTAAAGTCACGCCATACTTCAATTGGCGACACCTAGGTTTTTACCTGTAAAACGTTTTTAAATAATATTTTTTTGAATTTTGTATTTTGCTATGAATTAAGTGCTTACCTTTGCCGCAAGTTTCGAGACCGTCTGACGATATTGGAAAAGTAGCAATAAGCAACTTGTTTACAGAGCGTTACAATATTTAGGAATTCCTGGGGATTTGATATTCTTTGGTTCAAAATGCTGTTAGGTGGAGCTTGATTTAATGAATAACACATTTTAATGAACACATTTGAATCCTTGGGTTTGAGCAGCGATTTGCTCGAAGCCATCACATCTATGGGCTATGAAACACCTACGCCCGTACAAGTACAATCTATTCCACTCTTGCTGGAAAAAAACGTTGACATCGTATCGCTAGCCCAAACGGGTACCGGAAAAACCGCTGCATTTGGCTTGCCATTATTGCAAAAAACCGAGCAAACTACTCGAGCTGTAAAAGCATTGGTACTATCGCCAACCCGAGAACTATGCTTGCAAATAACCAAAGAGTTTGAAAAGTTTTCGGTAAATATGCCCGGTCACAAAATCGTATCGGTTTATGGTGGTGCTAATATCCGCGAACAAATAAAAGCCTTGCGCAAAGGTGCTAACATCATTGTGGCTACACCCGGTAGATTGATGGACTTGATGAATCGTGGTGAAATACTTCTAGATCAAGTTGAAATTGTGGTGCTTGATGAGGCCGATGAAATGCTCAACATGGGCTTTAAAGAAGATATAGATGTAATACTTCAGACCACTCCTCCTAACAGGCAAACTTGGCTTTTTTCGGCCACCATGCCCAAAGAGGTAGCTCGTATTTCAAAAAATTACATGACAGACCCAGTTGAAATTTCAGTAGGAAGGGTAAATCAATCAGCTGCTAATATTGAGCATATGTACCATCTTATTGATGGACGTGAACGTATGAAGGTGCTTACAAGAGTTTTGGATTTTTATCCTGACTTGTACGCCATCGTTTTTTGCAGAACGCGGATGGAAACAGCTCAGGTAGCCGATAAACTCATGGAACATGGGTATCCGGCAGGAGCTATTCATGGCGATTTGAGCCAAGTACAACGCGATAATGTAATGAATGCTTTCCGCAAGCGCGCTATTCAAATATTGGTAGCTACGGATGTAGCTGCACGTGGTATTGATGTGGATGATATTACCCACGTAATACATTACCATTTACCTGATGATTTGGAAGCATTTACACACAGAAGTGGTCGTACAGCTCGCGCAGGAAAATCGGGTATTTCTATCGCATTGGTAGCACGCTCTGAGAGTCGTAGGCTCAAAGATTTGGAGCGCATGATCAAAACCACCATCGCAAGAAGAGATGTACCAAGTGGTAATGAGGTGTGCAGCAATCAGATGTTAAGCCTGATTGAAAAAATTAAAAGAGTAGAGCCAAATGAGGCTAACTTGGCTATTTTCAAGCCCATTATTGAAGAACTTTACAACGATCACGACCCAAAAGAATTAATCAATAAGATATTTAGTCTTGAGTTTAATAGATTGATTGAATTGTACAATAACGCCCCCGATTTGAATCAGAAATCAGGAAATAATGATTTTGAAAGTAAAGGAGGTAGCGGTGAACGCAGAAGAATGTACTACATCAATCTGGGTGCAAAAGATGATTTCGATTGGGGTAGCCTAAAAGATTTCTTGCGCAAGCCTACAGGATTAGGCAAGGAAGACATTACGGGTGTTCAAACTTTTGCTACTTTTAGTGTATTCCGTACAAGCGATGAATGCGTACAGCAAATTATGGAAGCATTCAATGGTTCTGATTTTAATGGCCGTCAATTGTTTATAAAATTAGACGAAAAGAGAAAAGAAAGCTCAGAAAAACCCCGCTCAAATAGAAATTTTGACCGACCAAGAAGCAATCAAGGTGGCGGAAATTTCAACAAAGGAGATAGGAAAAGAAAAAAAACAAGCAATAAATTTTAGTAATATTCAGGTTTAAGTTGCAGGCTCAAATCCCCCTAGAATTAGATGCGCTTTAAAACCTTTTTACTCATAGTTTTCAATATATTATCGCTCAATAATGGTTTGTACGCTCAAAGCGACTCGCTATTATTGGGCGATTATTTTTCCGCACCGCTCAATATACCCTTGGTGCTTTCAGGCACGTTTGGGGAGTTGCGCAGCAATCACTTTCATGGAGGTATCGATATCAAAACACAAGGGGTAGAAGGTAAGCTTGTGCTTGCAGCGGCTGAGGGTTATGTGGCCAGAATTAAAGTATCGCCTTATGGCTATGGCAAAGTCATATACATCAACCATCCCAATGGCTATCAAACAGTATATGCTCATCTACAGAGATTTAGCGAATCTATAGAAGCTTATGTAAGGACAGAGCAATACCGTCAAGAGCGTTTTGATGTAGAACTTTACCCTGAAAAAAACAAACTAACAGTGGGCAAAGGTGAAGTAATAGCGCTATCAGGCAACACAGGCGGCAGTGGTGGTCCTCATTTACACTTCGAGATCAGAGATGAGTGGGGTGAGAGAGCGCTTAATCCTTTGCGTTTTGGTTTGGATATTCCCGATAAAATAGCCCCTGATTTATACAAGCTCTATCATTATCAATTTGATACAACAATGCACGCAGTGGATCGAAACGAAATAACGACCTATTCCAAAGGCGGAGGTAAATATTCAGTACCTTATGATACAATAAAGGTGCAAAATTTATTTAGCTTTGGGGTAGCAAGCACCGATAAATTAGATCAAGCGGCCAATAAAAATGGCATTTACAAATTAGAATCTTACTTTAATGGAGAAAAAATCTTTGAATTTAATACCAGTTCCATTCGATTTAGTGAAACCCGCTACCTCAATGCCCACATTGATTACGATTTAAAAATGGAACAAGGAAAAATGATTCACAAAGCCTTTAAAGAGCAAGGAAATTTACTCAGTGCTTATCCATTCTATCAAAATCAAGGTATTGTAGCTACACAAGATACCTTTGGTCATTATAAATTAATTGTTTCCGATTTTAAAGGCAACCAAAGTATTTTGGAATTTTATGTAAAAATTGACAGCACAAAAACTTTAGTTAAACCAAAAAATAACGCAGGCACTTTATTTGGATTTAACAAAGAAATTCAATTAAAAGAGGATCATTTTATACTTCATATTCCAGCTAATGCTTTGTATAACAATGTCTTACTTACGTTTGATGTACGCAAGGCTTATTCCAATAGCTACAGTAAAGAGATTTTATTTCCACATGAAAACATACCCCTACATAAAAATGCCACGCTAAGTATTAAAGTAGATAGCTTGCCTAAAGATCCAAGCAAATTATTAGTCGTACATAAAATAAGAGGAAAGAGATCTGTACTTTTAGGAAGTTTATCCAA
>CAYZUZ010000110.1:0-5187 GCA_964481795.1 uncultured Cryomorphaceae bacterium | reverse complement strand
AATTGAACACCCATATTTTTTGCCAAAAGGCTCATGCTGAGTCTTTTTTCTGGTAGGTAGTAATTAAATCCTACATCCATAGCCATACCAAAACTGCTGTAGCGCTCGTAAGTGGAGTTGATGACCTTGAGGTTGGCACCTATGTTGAGGTTTTTATAAATTTCGCGGCCATAGCCTACGCTCATTACAAAATCATTTACCGTAAAGTTGCCCTCAATTACACCAAATTGATTGGCTTGTATAAAGTCGCCATATTGAAAGGTTTTTATGCCTAAGGTAAAAGTGCCTACTTTGTCAAAATGGTGTGCATAATTAGCACTCCCAATCATGATATCAGCTGTGTAATTCACATAATTTAAACTCAAATTGCCATGCAATTCATCGTGAATAAGCGCTGGATTGAGCAAGGCAAAGTTTACATCGGGATTGTAGTAAGCGATGGGGTTGCCACCCATAGCAGCTACACGGGCCTCGGGTGTAATATTTAAAAAAGGAAAAACCTCTCTGCCGCCAATTTGGGCCCATAGACCCATAGAAAACGAAAATAAAAGGGTGGTTAAGTAATGCTTTGCCATAACTACAAATAAACTACAAAATCAGTCAATTATTTTTTCCTATTCAAAATAAATGCAGCCGTTTGTTGCAAAACATATTTATTATCGTCATCAGGATACGTATCTAATTGTTTTAAAGCCTTGGTATAGAAATCATTCATTACTTTTTGAGCATATTCTATTCCTCCACTTTTGTTTACAAAATCTATGACTTCGGCCACCTTTTCAGTTTGTGTATTTTTGTTTTTCACCAAGTTAATGATGTGTCTTCTTTTTGATTTATCCGCATTGTTTAAAGCAAAAATGAGAGGCAAAGTCATTTTACGCTCTTTGATATCAATACCACTGGGCTTACCTGTTTGATTGACTGTTTCAAAATCGAAAAGGTCGTCTTTTATTTGAAAGGCCATTCCTAAATATTCACCAAAAAGCCTGAGTTTTTCTGTATTTTCTGGGTTTGCTCCAGATGAGGCAGCTCCTACCGCACAGCATGCCGCTAATAATGATGCTGTTTTTTGACGTATAATGGTGTAATATATATCTTCCTCTATGTCTAGTCTTCGAGCTTTTTCTATTTGTAGAAGCTCCCCTTCGCTCATTTCACGCACTGCTGTAGAAACCAATTCTAGCAAGAAAAAGTCCTTGTATTCAACAGCGAGCAATAGTACTTTTGAGAGAAGATAATCACCTATAAGTACTGAAATTTTATTTTTCCATAAAGCATTCAGCGAGAAAAAACCTCTTCTTTTGTGTGAATCATCAACCACATCATCATGCACTAAAGTGGCTGTATGCATAAGCTCTATCAATATGGCTCCTCTGTAACTTTCTTCAGTAATGCCCCCAGAAATTTTTGCACTTAAAAACACCAAAATAGGCCTAATTTGTTTGCCTTTGCGCTTGATGATATATTGGGTAATGGTATCGAGTATGGGGGTTCTACTTTTGAGTGTAGCTTTGAATTTTGTTTCAAAAGCCCTCATTTCTGTATCTATCCCCGACCGAATGTCTTTAAGTGTATTCATTAATATTTTTTGCAAAACGTATTGTCCAACACCCGTCAAAGATAGACTGAAGTGCTATTGTAAATACAATAATAGGCTTGTTTTGTTAATACAAAAAAAGCCGTAAGTCTATTTTAATTCGACTTACGGCTTTCAATTAAGAATTATTTTAAAACTATCCTAAAGCAACTCTTTGGAAACCTACGCATACTAGGCCTTTCTTCACAGATTCAAGGTAAGTGCGCACAGTAAGTTTGCTGTCTTTGATAAACTCTTGCTCAACAAGAGTGCTTTCTTTAAAGAATTTATTCAAACGACCTTCGGCAATTTTATCCAACATGTTTTCAGGTTTTCCTTCTTGGCGAGCCAAATCGCGACCCACTTCAAGTTCTCTTTCTATTGTTTCAGCACTTACCAATGATTTATCTAGTGCTACAGGATTCATAGCTGCTGCCTGCATAGCTACATCTTTAGCTGCCTCAGCTGCTTCTTCATTTAAACCTACTAAAGTAGCAAGTTTGTTATTGGAGTGAATGTAGTAATTTACAAAAGGAGCATTGAGGGTAGCATAACCTGCAATCTCAATTTTCTCACCAATTACACCCGTTTGCTCAATGAGTTTTTCGCCTACGGTAATATTTTCGTATGGCAAAGCTTTTAAGGCTTCAGCATCAGCTGGGCGATTAGCCATTGCAATATCGAGTATGCTTTGTGTTAAATTAATGAAGCCTTCGTTTTTTGCTACAAAGTCAGTTTCGCAACCTATAGCTACAATGGCACCAAAAGTATTATCACTTGAGGTAGCTGCAAGGGCACAACCCTCTGACGCAGTTCTGTCTGCGCGGTTAGCCGCTATTTTTTGTCCTTTTTTACGAAGTATATCTACGGCTGCTTCAAAATCACCTTCGGCTTCCACCAATGCTTTTTTGCAGTCCATCATGCCTGCTCCAGTTTGTTGTCTTAATTTGTTTACTTCAGCTGCTGTTATATTAGCCATTGTTAAAATTATAAAAGATTAATTATTAATGTTAAATGAAATAAGGGACAAAATTCACATTTTATCCCTTATTTGGTATATTTATCAGATTAAGAAATAGTTAAGATTTATTCTTCTACTTCTTCTGTTTGAGCAATTTTACCTGCTTTTTTAGCTACTTTTTCAGTGCCAGCTTTGCTGCCTTCAGCTTTTCTTTCGGTAAGTCCTTGCTTGATGCTGGCTTGCACATATTCCAATACTTTAGATATAGATTTAGATGCATCGTCATTGGCTGGTATTGCATAATCTACATCATTTGGGTTGGAGTTGGTATCTACTATTGCAAATACGGGGATGTTCAATTTGTGTGCTTCTGCTACTGCAATATGCTCACGATTGATATCTACCACAAATAAGGCACCCGGTATGCGACTCATTTCTGAGATAGAACCCAAGTTTTTTTCTAGTTTAGCACGCTGGCGATCTACTTGAAGTTTTTCTCTTTTTGATAGGGTATCAAAAGTACCATCCGTTTTCATTTTATCGATATTGGTCATCTTTTTGATGGCCTTGCGAATCGTTACAAAGTTGGTCAACATACCACCTGGCCAACGCTCAGTAATGTAAGGCATGTTGAGGTTTCCTGCTACTTCGGCAACTACATCTTTTGCTTGCTTTTTGGTGGCTACAAATAAAATTTTCTTACCGCTTGCAGCTATTTTTTGCATAGCACTGTTAGCAGTTTCCATTTTTGCTACAGTTTTGTGCAAGTCAATGATGTGTATACCATTGCGCTCCATGAATATATAAGGAGCCATTGCTGGATTCCACTTGCGTGTTAAGTGGCCAAAGTGAACTCCTGAGTCTAGGAATTCTTTTACGATAGTGTCTGACATTTTTTTAATTTAAAAATTTACTTTCCTTTTTACTATTTAAACAGCAACATCCAAGTAGCTTGATAGCAAGATCTTGGATGTTTGGATGCTAAATATTCTAGATAAATGATTAACGTTTTGAGAATTGGAAGCGCTTACGGGCTTTTTTCTGTCCAAATTTCTTTCTTTCAACCATACGTGGATCACGGGTAAGCAATCCTTCAGGTTTTAAAGTAGGGCGGTTCTCTGCGTTAATTTCACAAAGTGCTCTTGAGATACCCAAACGGATAGCCTCTGCCTGCCCTGTGAAACCACCTCCTTCTACATTGGCCTTGATATCATAGCTTTCGATATTGTTGGTCAATGAAAGGGGTTGTTGTACCTTATATTGTAGTGTAGGTATGGTGAAATATTCTTTGAAATCACGGTTGTTTACTGTGATATTGCCGCTTCCATTGGTTACGTATACACGTGCAACAGCGGTTTTTCTACGACCTATAGCGTGAGTTGTAGCCATTTGTTACTTAAGTTCGTTTAGGTTAATAAGTTCAGGTTTTTGTGCTTCGTGCTTGTGGGAAGAGCCTTCATATACATAAATGTTTCTGAAGAGCTCGCTTCCAAGTCTGTTTTTGGGCAACATACCTTTTACAGCCTTTTCTATTACCAATGTAGGACGCTTGGCAAATAATTCTCTTGGAGTAGAGAATCTTTGACCCCCAGGATACCCTGTATGGCGCACATACACTTTATCGTTTACTTTATTACCGCTGAGTTGTATTTTTTCGGCATTGATAATAATCACATTATCACCACAATCTGCATGTGGTGTGTAGCTGGGCTTATATTTGCCCCTTGCTAATTTGGCTACTTTTGCACTCAGCCTACCTAAGGGTTGACCTTCTGCATCTACTACTACCCATTTCTTGTCAGCTGTAGAAGCATTGGCTGAAATGGTTTTGTAACTAATAGTATTCACTTATTTCTCTAATTAAATCGGTTAATCACAATGTTTTATACCTCCCGCGAATCGGGCTGCGAAGATACGTTAATACTTTTGGTTTTAGCAAATACCATAAACTGAAAATATTTATTTTTTATTTTTACCTCCATTTAATGTTTTAAATAACTGAAAAACAGCCATGTAAAACCCGATGTTGAGCTTGTATTTCAGCACTTTTTGACTCAATGATAAATAAAAATTACATACAAGCTAAAGAAATTCTGCGTTTGCCTTATACATTTGTTTTGTAATTCTATTATTTTATGCGTATCAACAATCTCTATTTTTTAAAATTATCTATTGTTCTTATTCTTATTTTATCTTTTCAGTCATTGATGGGTCAACAAAACACAGTGCCTTGTGCTACCAGCGAAGTAGCTCGTCAAGTACGTATGTTTAGCCCCAAAATTGCCAAAATGATGCATCAAGGTGATTCGCTTATGTCGTTTTTGGCTGCCAATCCTATGGTAGAAAGAGGTCAAAATAATGTGCATGTAATTCCTGTGGTGGTACATGTGATTTATGATAATCCTGTGGGAAATATATCTGATAATCAGATACATGATGCACTTAGAGTGCTCAACGAGGATTTTAGAAGAAGAAATGCAGACACCGTAAATACACGCGCCACCTTTCGCGATAGGGCCGCTGATGTGGAGGTTGAGTTTAGATTGGCTACACTAGATCCATCTGGCAATTGCACCAATGGTATTATTCGAATCCAATCAACATTATCCAATAGCGCTAATGATAATGTAAAGAGTCTCAATATTTGGCC
>CAYZUZ010000109.1:0-5289 GCA_964481795.1 uncultured Cryomorphaceae bacterium | reverse complement strand
GGATTGCCGCAAGAAACGCGAAGAACTGTATTGCCCAAGGATACCTCTGTTTACATATTTCAAGTGATTGATGCCTGTGGCAATGTATACCGCGATTCGTGTACTGTATTTGTATATCCAGACCCAATTGCCAGGTTCACTGCACGTCAAATCAATTTCTTAGCCTTGGAGGTGGTTACTGAAAATAATTCTGAAGGACACAACAACACGTATGAATGGGATTTTGGCGATGGCACCCCACCTGTATTTGATTTTATACCCACACATATTTATACTCAGCCTGGTAATTATACCATTACCTTGATAGCAACCAACGCATTTGAATGTACCGATACAATAAGACGCAACATCGATGTTAAGCGCGATTATTTGTTGTATATACCCAATGCCTTTAGCCCAAATAATGACCTCCTTAATGATAAATTTCAAGTAGTAGCCGAAGGAATAATAGGATATGAAATTTCTATTTTTAATCGTTGGGGGCAAATTGTATATTTCTCAGAGGACATCAATAAACCTTGGGATGGAAATTTTAATGGAAATCCTGCTCCAATAGGTAGCTACAGATATTTAATTAGAGTATTTTTGCCACGTGAACAAATAGAAGTCCGTCAAGGAAATGTCAACTTAATCAGATAATTGTATTTTTATGTTATATAGAAATTGTATTCTTTTTTTTAGTTTTATTGCCCTGAGCTTATCTAGCAAAGCGCAACTTGTAGTGAGCCAAGCAGCTCCTCAATATTTTCCCGCCCAAAATTTGGTGCAAAACGTACTTGTTGGTGCGGGTGTTACAGTGAGTAATTTTACAATTACTGGCCAAGGAGGTATTGCTTTTTTCAATGGGGTAAACTCCAATATCGGAATTGATAGTGGCATAGTAATGTCTACAGGTGGCTTTCAAACAGTAGTTCCATCAGGAGGTGGAGTACCTGTGGGTGCGGGAGGTGTTGATCCAGATTTGGTTGCTTTATTGCAGTCTCTCAACTCATCAAGTACCAATTTAAATAACCTTGTTCGCATTGAATTTGATTTTATCCCAGTAGGTGATTCTGTGAAATTTGATTATGTATTCGCCAGTAGAGAATATCCAGGTTTTACTTGTTCAGGTTTTAATGACGCCTTTGGTTTCTTTTTGAGCGGACCTGGCATCAATGGAACTTTTTCGAACAGTGGGATCAATATAGCACTAATACCCGGAACCTCGGTGCCTGTAGCTATCAATACGCTCAACTCAGGTGTACCAGCTAATAATGCTACATGCTTGGCCGCCAACCCTAACTATATGACTCATTCTATATATTTTGTAAACAATGCTGCACAAGCCACTGTGGCTATGCCTGGTTTTACAGTACCACTTACTGCCGAAGCCAAAGTTCAATGTGGTCAAACTTATCGAATTAAGTTGGCCATTGCCGACGTGGCCGATGGTGCATTAAACTCAGCCGTATTTTTAGAAGCAGGTAGTTTTATCGGCATAGAGCCTGATTTACAGACATTTAACCCCTTCCCTAACTCAGGTGACGACTCTACCTTGGTTGAAGGTTGTAACTATGGTTTTTTGAAATTTACCAATGCACAACCTGTGGCTGATACGGCAAATATTTATTACGATATTGCTGGAACAGCCACCAATGCGGTTGATTATGATTCATTAGATGGTATTGTTCCTTTTTTTCCGGGTAATACTGAAAAGGGACTTATAGTAAATCCTAAGCTGGACTCACTAGCTGAAGGTATTGAAACCGTTATCATTACCACACTCGATAGTGGTTGTGTGGTAGCCGGAGTAAATAAAACCTTTTATATTACTGATAATAATCCCATTTATGTGAAGGATTTGCCCGACACCATGTACTTCTGTGATTATCCTTATGATTTTACGATAAACGCTGCTGTAGACTCAGGGGGTGTTCCTCCATACAATTATGAATGGAACTATCGAGGCGTATTATTTCCTACTAATGACAGTTTGTTTATTTCCAAATCTTGGTCAGAAGAAGTAGATTCTATCAGTGTCTTTATTTTTGACAATTGCTTTGCAGGTCATACCTTCTCTAAAACTGTATATATGGTGCGCCCAGATACATGCGACCCACCCGATACGATTCCACCGCCTCCACCACCCGCACCCGATACTACTTTGAGTATTCCCAACACCTTCTCTCCTAACTTGGACGGAGTTAACGATTTTTACTTTGTAAAAAACCTCAACAACAGGCAAAGTGGAGCTATAAAAATTTATAACCGCTGGGGTAATCTGGTATTTGAGAATGCTAGTTTCCACAACTGCTCAGAAGATAATGTACTGAGCTGCTGGTTTGGCAACAATACCAATGGGCAACCAGTGGCAGAAGGTGTTTATTTTTATGAATTGGTGGTCGATAATAAAGATGTATATACAGGGTCTATTTCTCTGTTTAGATAGCCAAAAAATTATCCATAAAAAAGAAAAGACTTGAAGAAGATTGTTTTAATGCTTAGCATCTTGATCTTATCATGCGATAACTCGATAAAATCAAGCGATGTAGAAACATCTCAATATATTTTAAAAGAAGAAATAAATTCTTACGAAATAAGCGATGGCAAACTGGTGGCAAAAGTGCAAGTAAGTTTATACAATCCAGGAAACGACACATTGTTGGGTTATCGTGCACAAATTAATTACAACAACGAAACCTATATTGATACCTTGAAATACACACTCAAGTCTGGTGATACGGTTTATGGCGAGCTTATATTTTCACAATTGCCATTTCATAAAGATTTGGAAAAATCACTTCAATCAGAAATGGTGGCATATTAATAAGAGTTAAATTTGGCGTGAAAACGATGTCAATCGCTTTCCTAATTTTTAGCTTTTATACTTTTGAAAATTAATAAAAACATATCGCTCCAAGAGCTCGACATGACATGGCTAGCCAAAACACTCGCTGGCCTAGAAGATGTTTTAGCACAAGATTTGCGAAATTTAGGCGCTCGTAATGTGGAAGTTATCCGAAGAGGTGTCGTTTTTGAAGGTGACTTTGGATTTATGTACAAAGCGCACCTGTGGTTGGGTACTACCTTGAGAATATTGATGCCTATAGCCCGATTTCGATTCAATCATCCCGATGATTTTTATAGCCAAGCTTCCGATATCAAGTGGGAAGATTTCATTAAACCTGATCAAACATTTGCAGTAGATGCAGTAGTGTTTTCAGAAATTTTTACCCACAGTGGATTTGCAGCACTCAAATTAAAAGATGCTATAGTAGATAGACAAAGGAAATTTGCCGGAAAAAGATCCAATGTGGCCTTAGGCATCACAGACATCCCTGTTCACCTACATATATCTGACAATGAAGCACATATTTACCTAGATGCCTCCGGTGAAAGTTTACACAAACGAGGATATCGAAGAGCAGTAGGCAAGGCACCTATGAGCGAGGTTTTGGCACACGGGGTTTTAAAATTAGCAGGTTGGCGAGGCGACTCAGATTTTTTAGATCCCATGTGTGGTTCGGGCACCTTAGCCATCGAAGCTGCGCTCATTGCATATAAAATTCCGCCAGGTATTTTTAGACATAAATTTGCTTTTATGAATTGGCGCAACCTATATGATGAAGCTCTTTTCAATAAACTGAAAGAGGTAGCCATGCAAAAGCAATATGATTTCAAGCATAAAATAATTGCCTCGGATACTGTAGGAATGGCCCTGCGCGACACAAGCGACAACATAAAAGGAGCATTGCTTGAAGACTTAATAGAAACCGCAAAAGTAGATTTTTTACAAGATCACAAAGCCTTGATACAACCTGGATTGATTGTTATCAATCCACCTTATGGCGAAAGAATAAAAATCGATGTACCCTCTTTTTACAAAGAAATCGGCAATACATTGAAAAATATATATCAGGGGTCCACGGCATGGATCATCTCCTCTGAGCAAGAAGGATTTAAAAATCTAGGATTGAGAAGCTCCAAAAAACACCCAGTAAAAAATGGTAATTTAGATTGTGTTTTTGCTCAATATCAATTATTTAAAGGAGATTTTAAAACATTTAAAAGCAAATAAAATTATGAAAAGAATTGGCGTGTTTACCTCAGGAGGCGATTCACCTGGCATGAATGCCTGCATCAGAGCTGTAGTGCGTACAGCAAAATTTTTAGAACTAGAGGTTTTTGGTATTTACCGAGGCTATCAAGGCATGATAGAAGGTGATATCGTACCTATGGAGTCTAGCTCTGTAAGCAACATATTACAAAGAGGAGGAACCATTTTAAAAACAGCGCGAAGTCAAGAATTTAGAACAGAAGAGGGAAGAAAAAAAGCAGCTGAACAACTTCAAAAACACGGCATTGAAGGACTTGTATGTATTGGTGGAGATGGTTCTTTTCAAGGTGCCCTCAAACTCTATGAAGAATATGGCATTAAGGTAATTGGTTGTCCGGGTACTATAGACAATGATTTGTATGGCACCGATTCTACCATTGGATACGATACAGCAGTAAATACCGTAGTAGAAGCTGTAGATAAATTAAGGGATACAGCCGCATCACACAATAGACTTTTTATAGTAGAAGTGATGGGTCGCGATGCCGGATATATTGCCTTGCGCAGCGGAATAGCCGTAGGTGCAGAAGCAATATTGATACCTGAAACCAAGACTTATACCGATGCCTTGATTGAAAAACTGCGCAAAGGTTGGAATCGACAAAAATCATCGAGTATAGTAATAGTAGCGGAAGGCGATGATGCTGGAGGTGCTTATAAAATAGCCGAAATTATTAAAGAAAATTTTGATAAATATGACACTCGTGTTACCGTATTAGGACATATACAAAGAGGTGGAAGCCCAAGTGCCTACGATAGAGTTTTGGCTAGTGAACTAGGCTCAGCTGCGGTAAAAGCCTTGGTAAACGGACACACCAACTGTATGGCTGGAAGACAAGGAAAAGAAGTGGTACTTGTACCTTTTGATCATGCAGTTAAGCACAATAAAGAAATCAACAAACATTTTTTAGAATTAGCCGAAACACTTTCTATCTGATAAACAACTTTTTAAATAATTATCAAAAAACACAAAATATTAAATTTTAAAAAAATCCTATACATGACTCAAGACGAAAAAATAAAAAGGGTATTTGAACCTAAATCTTGGAACGAAATAAAAATCAATGACTCATGGGCCATATTCAAGGTTATGAGTGAATTTGTAAATGGATATGAAAATCTCAGTCGCATTGGTCCCTGTGTTTCCATTTTTGGTTCGGCACGCACCCAACCTGAACATCCCTCTTATGTAT
>CAYZUZ010000108.1:0-5292 GCA_964481795.1 uncultured Cryomorphaceae bacterium | reverse complement strand
GATTGAATGCATAATTGAGGCGGCTACCTACTAATTGGGTAGTGAAATTACCTGCAGGCAATTGGGTATTTGTAGTATTGTAAGTACCTGATAATCCTAGGTTTTTATTGATACGCCAGTTTACTGAGCCATTGAGATTTTGTGCCCTTCCGTCAAAAAAACCACCCGCACTACCATTGAGGGTGAGCGAAAAAGTGCGCCCTGCAAAGGTGTTGAAGTAAAAACCTTGGGTAGAAAAATAGTAATCATTTTTTGGAATCACTATGCCCGGAAAAATTTGAAAACTATCAACCAATCCCTCACCTTGATGTGCCCACCAAACACCAAATCGATCGCCCCCTGTGGTTTCAAAAGCAAATGGCCTCACCATGTATTCAAGGCTTTGCATAAGTCGGGTATCATTGTACATTACATAGGTAAATATACCCGGACTGAAATCAAATTGCCTGATCCACGACCACTTAGAATCTCTCTTGGGTCTGGGCCTGATGGAAGTCATAGCAAAATATTCCTCAAAATTTCGTCTGCGCATGAGGCCTACCTCTGGCTCAAAAGGCATGGGGCTGCGTTGTGTACTTAAAAACACATTGATGATATCGTTGGGATACTGCACAAAAAACCTGTAGGCATAAGCATTTCTTTGCAAATCTTCGCCTATATTTTGGGTGGTAATCATGGCTCCTCCTACATTCAAGTTTTTGTTTTTCATGAATTTAGCAGTGCTATATCTCCCATATGCACTGGTAGTAGTATGCCATTTGTCGGCTGTTATTTTGTGTACACTCATCATTCCTATGGTTGATTGGCTGCCTACATCTTGGCGCCAGCTAAAAGCTGAGAAATTCTCGGCCTGCGAAGATTCCGTTGCACCTGTTTGAATGTTCATCACACCTAAGGTAGAGTTTCCTTGCTTGCCTAGCAATCGAGCACCATAGAGCATAGGCACAGGCATTCTGTTGCTATCAAGACCTATTCTGCGGGTATAAAAAGGTACAATTCTATCACCACCAAAGCCCATATCGAAATAGTCTTCGCCCTCCAAAAAAAACTCTCGCAATTCAGGAAAAAAGAGTGGAAAACGCGTAAGATTCACCTGTTGACCATCAGATTCTACTTGTGCAAAATCTGTATTGAGACTCACATTCAACCTGTAGGTAGGAGTAATCAGATAGTTTATATCGCCACCGGCATTCAAAATTCCTTGGTAGGCTTGGCCTTCGGTGCGTTGTCCACCAGCTATTGCGTAGGGTTTTACCTCTATAAAAGCTCTGGATTTTAAATCAAATAAACCTGTGAGAGTTCCTGCCGCATTTACTTGCTCAAAGGTGTTGTCGCGCTTCCATCCTTGCCAACGAACTTGTTCGCGCTTGGATACAATATTGCGCTCAAAGTTGATACCCCATTCCAGTGTTTCTTTATTGTTTTCAAATTTTAAAGTAGAAAATGGGATTTCAAACTCAGCAAACCAACCCTCTTGTGTGCGTGTAGTGCGTACATCCCATACGCCATTCCAATTAAAATTTCTGTTTTTTCCATTGTCAAACACCTGATAATCACCACGAGCTGCATTAGGATTGGTGTAAAATACAAAAGCATTTCGCTTATCGTTGTAAGTATCGAGCAGGATGAAGAAATTATCGTCGAGGTTGGGAGAAAAATTTCTTCTTAATTCTTTGGCTGTAATGGTATTAGGCCGCGAATCATAACACCAAACCGCCACATAAATCTTTTTCTCATCGTAGGCTATAGCTACCTGCGTACGCTCCGTGGCAGGTTCGTTCATGCGTAATTCGCGCTGTGTAAAATTTTCAATTCGAGGAATGAATTGCCATACGGAATCGTTCAGATTGCCATCTATTACAGGTGCTTTATCTACATAAACTGCCTGTATGCTATTTGGAAAGGAAACCTGAGCCATAGCATGATGAACATTGAAGAGACACAAAAAAAATCCTACAAGTAAATATACGTTTTGGAGTCGCACAGAATATTTATAAAAGTGCGCAAAACTAAGACGCACCCAAGAATCTTTAAGTGGCTATCGCGAGTAAACGGCATTACTTTTTGTAAATTCTTGTTTTTCTTAACAATATTGCCCAAAACAAGGAGTTATAGTTTTACTTTTGGCAACCTTTTTTGGGTAGGTATTAAATTGTTTATGATAAAAAAAATTGTAATCTTATCGCTTACTGCTTGCATGTACAGCTCGCTACAGGCGCAAATTTTTCGCAATTACAGCAATGAGTTTTTGAATATTGGTGTGGATGCACGCTCTATTGCTATGGGCAGCAGTGTAGTGGCTGGTGTAGAGGGTGTTACGGCTGGCTTTTGGAATCCGGCTGGCTTGGCTGGCGGCAATTTTAAGCATGATGCTGCCCTCATGCACTCCGAATATTTTGCCTCTATAGCCAATTTCGACTATGGAGCTTATGCACATCAGTTGCCCAATGAGGCTACCGTTTCTGCTTCTTTTATTCGCTTTGCTGTAGATGATATTCAAAACACACTCAACCTTGTGGATGAAAATGGTCAGGTAGATTATTCGCGAATTACCAAGTTTTCTGCCGCTGATTATGCCCTGCTTTTGAGCTTTGCTCAGCAATCTAAAAAGCGTGAGGGACTTCAATATGGAGCAACCATGAAGTTGATTTATAGGAATATAGGTGAATTTGCCAATGCCTTCGGATTTGGTTTTGATGTAGGCATGCAGTACAAAACCGAAAAGTGGAGGTTCGGAGCAGTGGCTCGCGATATTACTTCTACTTTTAATGCCTGGAGCATCAATACCGATTTGCTCGAAGAAGCTTTTGAAGAAACGGGCAACGACTTGCCAGAGAACAATATAGAGCTCACAGCCCCCAGATTGATAGGAGGTGTGGGTAGAATGATTGAATTCTCTGATAGTTATAAGTTGCTCATTGAGAGTAATTTGAATATTGGTTTTGCGGGTCGAAGCAATGATTTAATAAGCTTTGCTAATTTTAGTATTGCGCCCTCTTTGGGTTTGGAATTTGATTATAACGAGTTGATTTATTTGCGATTAGGATCCAATAATTTTCAGTTTTTTACGGATTTCGACAATAGTCGTCCGCTTATTTGGCAGCCCACTTTTGGATTGGGATTGCAATTTAAAAATTTCAAGGTGGATTATGCCATTGCCAATATGGGACGCAATTCAGGCTTTGTTTATTCCAATGTTTTTTCACTAAGATATTCATTTGGAAGTATTTGATTAATCTCAAAAGAACTCGCAATTCCCTAAAACAAATAGATACCCCTTGTAAGTACACTATCGCTGCATAGATTATGTTTGCAGCCCCAATGGGATAAATACTATTTGCATGGCGAAAAACAAACTCAAAAAATTTGCTGAAAATCTTGGATTTAACTGCTTAGTTCAAGCCGGTCGCAACGACTTAGGTGCTGACAATCACCCATTAAAAGGCAAATGGCGTTCAGAATTTTTTAAGAATAATCTACCTATTGTATTGGAATTGGGCTGTGGAAAAGGAGAGTATACCGTAGCCATGTCGCAGCGTTTCTCTGATAAAAATTTCATAGGAATCGATGTAAAAGGGGCTCGATTGAACTATGGAGCCAAGCAAGTAGAGAATTTAGGAATCACCCATGCTGGATTTTTGCGCACAGAAATTGAAATTTTAGATCAGTTTTTTGAACCCGGAGAAGTTTCTGAAATCTGGATTACGTTTCCCGACCCACAAATCAAACACAAAAGAGCCAAGCATCGTTTATTAAATCCTTCATTTTTAAATATTTATAAGCAAATATTAGACAAAGAAGGGCTTGTTCACCTCAAAACAGATTCGGAGTTTTTGCACGGCTACACCTGCGGAATTCTACACTATTACGGAGCCGATATATTGGAGGCCTACTTTGATATCGACAAACAAGTGAGAAGCAAAAACTACCTCTTGCACGAGGTACAAACACATTATGAATCTCTGTTTAGAGGTAAGGGAAAAACCATTACCTATTTAAAATTCAAGTTTTTATAGCTTTCCATGAATTCAAATTTAAAAAAATGAAAAACGAAGAAAATTTAAGAGAATATTTACAAGGCCAAGAGTTTAAGAACATTCGATTATATTCGGTAAACGAAAATTATTTTGTAAAAGAAGAAGGAGCTTCTTACTTCATTGATGGTGCTATAGAATTTGAACTCAATGAGGGAAAATATTTTACCATTGGATTTTCAGATACATTCAAAATGTTTGATTATCAGCCCGTACAAGCTGAAGTTTTGTTTGAGAGTCTCGCCTATGAAGACCTGAATATCCACGATTTTGACTTGTCAACCTACTTGCATCAGCAAATTAACTCGGTAGAATTTAAATGGGGTTGGTACCAAGAGTACAACGAAGATTTTGAGTTGAAAGAAGAAAAAGAGTACCTTCCTATTGCTATGATTTTAAAATTTGCTAATGATAGCACCTTGTTCTTAGCTAGCGCCAATTTTCAGATTATGGGTCATGAATTAGTAAATCTGAGTTATGATTTGGAGGCGATGCTTCTCATAGCCAATCACACTGATTTTGAAATAGATAACATCTTTTCTGAAGACTAGCCAAACACTGCTGCGATTCTTTTAATTTGTATTTTGAAAAGAAATTGATTGCTCAAAAATGTCACTATTTCCAAATCTTTTGTTATAAGTGTAATCTATATTTTTTGAGAGCTTGGTAATTCCACGAGAGCTCTTTTGAACAGGGTGTTTATCTTTCATTTTTGAGGAATAGGGCGCTGATTCAAACGCGACCATCCCACCTTAAAACCCAATTGTATGCCTACAGGCCAAAAGTATACTCCTTTTTCTGTTTCAAAAGGTATGATGTTGCCATCGGGCAAAATATTGTCAACGTTTTCATAATTATAGACCTTGATACGCGTGCTCAATCCTGCATAAAGCTTAAAGTTGAGGACGCTTGTTTCGGAAAGGTTCACCATACTGTTGTAGCCTGCAAGTATTTTAATTCCAAATACATGATTCTGTTCACTTCTAATGGAGTTATAACGGTCCGTAACTCTATTGTCAAAAGAAAGTTTTTTGTCATGAAACCAATAATATCGATAGAATAATTCAGGGCTTATGAAATATTTTCTGTTCTCATTTTTATAAACAGATGGGGCAAAAGATAAATAAACTCCATTTGAATATTCATTGAACATGTATTGATGCTCATACACGGCAAACAATCCTGAACCAAAAGGTTCTATTTTATCTCCTCTTCCTACCGGAATTTTATATCCTATTGATAGGGAATAAGATAAATT
>CAYZUZ010000107.1:0-5293 GCA_964481795.1 uncultured Cryomorphaceae bacterium | reverse complement strand
CCAAATCTTGTATGGTGCCCGAAACAATTTCCGAGGCTGAAGCTGAGGAGCGATTAATGAGTATTACCAAAGGTATTTCTTTATCAACAGGTTGATTGAGCGTTTTATAACTCCTTTCCCATTCTTTTATTTTTCCACGGGTAGATACAACCTCTTGGCCCCTATCAATAAAAATATTAGAGACATTTACCGCCTCGTTGAGCAATCCACCTGGATTGTTTCGCAAATCGAGAATCAAGCCTTCTAGCTTATTGTCTTTTTTAAGATCGTTGTATGCTTCTATGATTTCTTTTGATGCTTTATCGGTAAAACTTGAAAGCTGTATAAAACCTATACCAGGTGCTACCATGCCGCAATACGGCACTGATTTAAGCTGAATCTCCTCGCGCGTTATTTTCCTGCTAAAGGTTGATTCTCCTCGTTTAATAAGCAGTTCAAAAGTGCTGCCCGGTGAACCTTTTAACAACCTACTCACCTCATCGGTGGCCATGTTTTTTAAGCTTTTACCGTCTATTTCCATAAGATAATCGCCTGCCTGCAACCCGGCTTTATCAGCCGGAAAATCTTTATATGGAGCCACAATCATCACATAATCATTGCGTTGCCTTATGGATGCTCCTATGCCTCCATATTGCCCCGTAGTTTGAATTTTAAAATTTTCTACCTCCGATTCACGGATGTAATTGGTGTATGGATCAAGGGATTTTAACATGGATATGATGGCCTCATCCATCAACTTGGAGGGTTCTGCTTCATCCACATAATAGAGGTTGATTTCTTTAAATACGTTGGTAAAAATATCCAGCTGCTTATTGATTTCAAAGTAATTGATATTAGCCGCAGTAAGGGAAAAAACCATGACAATCGAAATCATCCACAAAGTTTTTTGTCGTGCCAATAATCTTTTTAATGTTTTCATTTATTCCATTTTGTTATTCAGTTCATTTTTCAATTTCAGGGCCAACTTTTGCATTGCCTGGGGTATTTGTGCCACATCGTTTGGATTCTTGGATATATAAACCCAAAGCAGATGCAAGTTATTGTTGAGGGTCAAAAAAGGCTCTTTTTGAGTTCTGTAAGCCTCTCTCATTTTTCTTTTTATGTAATTCCTGTCCGGAGCTTTTTTAAAAAGCCTTTTTGGGGCAACTACAGCTACGCGGATTAGGGTTTCTTGCTCGTCTACTTTTCGCCAAAACATCTTGAGTGGGTGAGCAAAAAGTTGTGACCCTTGCTCTGCAAGTTGAGTAAAATGGGTGACTCCCGTAAGTCTTTCCGCTTTTGGAAATTTTTGTTGTTTAATCACAGTTCAATGTTGTGGTAAAAACACATGGCTTTGTTCTACTTTACAAATCAACGAATGATAAAAAGCGTACCAAACTTTGCCTTTTGCCTTTGCTTGTAGGTGGGTTGTATCATTTTTCCATTGATTTATTGCATCTGCATTTTTCCAATAAGAAATAAAAATCCCTCTATTGCCTTGGTAAACACTTTCGTAGCCCAAGTAGCCTTCAAATGATTTTACGAGTTCAATGGTTTTATCGTCCATTTCGGCATAACCATCTAAATTTTGCGATCGCTCCAAAGAAAAGATAACCGCATAGCAATCAGGCTGAATCAAGCTTCTATCAATCATGCTTGGTTGCGTTTTTTTACCATGGTGAGTATGGTGGCAATGGCTACTGTTTCGCCCGTTTCATCATATACATCTACCAAAAACTTAACGATTCCTTTTGCTACATCCTCTTCACTCCTCTTCTCTTGATCTATTTTTTCTTTCACGGTAAATTTAACGCCTAAAGTAGCTCCTGGATATACAGGTTTGGTAAAACGCGCTTCATCTAGGCCGTAGTTTAATAATACGGGGCCTTTTTTAGGATCTACAAATAGCCCTGCTGCTTTGCTAAGCACAAAGTAACCATGAGCAACTCTTTGTTCAAACAGGGTTCCTTCGAGCGATGTTGCATCCATGTGTGCATAAAAATTATCGCCACTCACATTGGCAAAGTTTACAATATCTGCTTCTGTAACGGTATGCTTGTGGGTATATACGGTATCGCCCACGTTCAAATCTTCGAAATGTTGACGAAACAAATGAGGTTCTGCCTCTGGTCTTGAAGCTCCCTTTTGGTATACTTGAGTTATTTCAGTAAGTGTATCCGGATGTCCTTGTATGGCGGTACGTTGTAAATAGTGCATCACACCTCTTTTACCACCCATTTCTTCGCCTCCACCGGCTCTTCCTGGTCCACCGTGCGTGAGCATAGGCATAGGAGAGCCATGGCCTGTACTCTCTTTGGCACAATGGCTGTTGAGCACCAAAATGCGGCCATTGTAAGGTGCAGCCTCCAACACAAAATTGCGTGCCTCTTGATTATTGGCCGTTACGATTGACGTAACTAAAGAACCTTTGCCCATAGCTGTAAGTGCAATAGCTTCATCCAAATCTTCGTAAGGCATCAATGTAGATACGGGGCCAAAAGCTTCTATTTCATGCACTTTTGTTTTATGAAAAGGCTGGTCGTTGCGAAAGAGTAGGGGAGCATAAAATGCACCTCCTGACCAATCGGCATCCAACAATTGGTGGTGTTTTTTTCCGTCGTAAACCAAATCTTGATCGGCAGCCAAAATGCGCACATGCTCATCTACACGCTCTACTTGAATTTTGGTGGCCAGACTACCCATACGAACGTTTTTGTTCAATGGATTGCCTATGGCTGTGCTGCTGAGTCGATTGCTGATGGCTATTTGCACATCTTCTATCAAATGTTTCGGAACCATTATTCTGCGCACCGCGGTACATTTTTGACCTGCTTTTATAGTGATTTCCTTACTTACTTCTTTGATAAACAAATCAAACTCTGGGTCGCTGGTTTTTACATCTTGGCCCAATACGCAAGCGTTTAGCGAATCAGCTTCCAAATTAAAACTTACTGAGTTTTCGATGATATGGGGTAGGCTTTTTAATTTTTTACCTGTATGGGCCGATCCTGTAAATGTTACTACGTCCTGAAAGCCTACGTGATCTAAAATTCCCCGTCCTAAGCCCGTGATGAGCTGTAGTGAGCCCTCTGGTAAAATGCCTGATTTGACAATTTCGCGCACACACAGCTCGGTTAAGTAGCTTGTATATTCTGAGGGCTTTACCACAGCAGGTACACCTGCCAAAAGATTAACGGCAATTTTTTCGAGCATACCCCAAATAGGAAAGTTGAATGCATTGATGTGTACTGCTACTCCGCGTTTAGGAACCATGATGTGATTGCCACTGAATGAACCTCCTTTTGACAATAAAACCTCTGGCCCATCTACATAATATGGTAAATCAGGAAATTGCTTGCGAAGACTGGCGTACGAAAACAAATTGCCAATGCCGCCTTCTATATCAATCCACGAATCTACTTGAGTAGCACCTGTGGCATAACTTAGCTGGTATAAGTCGGCCTTGCGCTCAAGCAAGTACAAAGCCAATTGCTTCAACATCCGACCCCTTTCTTGAAAAGTCATTTTTCGAAGTGCTGCGCCACCCGTCTTTCTGCCGTAATCTAATATGGCTTCGTAATCCAAACCAGCGCTTGATACCTCACCTATAGCCTGAAAATTAACTGCATTATGAGCTTCAAATTCAACGCCTTGGCCAGCCATCCAGCGACCCAAAACATAGTTTTCTATTTTATGTAACATCACAAACCTTTTTTTACCGGGCTAAATTAAGCAAAACAAGTCCATAACTTTGCCTCAAAATTGAATATAACAGCTATGAGCTTATGAGAAGTAGCGATTGGATTTTTGGGTGTTTCTTGCTATCTGGCTTTTTGTTGGTATGGCTCAAATATTTATATCCTAATGCTTATCGGCTTACGCTACAGTTTATCTTATTTAGGCACGACGAAGAAGAGGTAGAATATTTCGAATCCTCTGGGGGTATTCATACCCTTTTACTCAATTTAAATTTTTTAGTAGTTTTTAGTATATTCATATATTTTATAAAACTATGGGCTGATGGGCTTTCGTTTTTTGAACTCCATTACATAGATCATCTCAAATTATTGTTGGGTTTTGGTGTTTATTTTACCCTGCAAGCGCTGGCTCATGTGCTTTTGGCAAAGCTGATGGATACTGAAAAAGGAACTGCAAAATTCCTTACTCAGTACCAAATGTGGCGTTTTTCATTAGGATTTGCTTTGCTGCCCATCTGCTTATTATTGGTTTTCTCTATATATTTAAACACCTTGATAATGATTTTTAGTATAGTCATAGCAATGTATCTCTTCATATCAAGCCTTTATTTTTCTCTAAAAAATCTTTCCTTTCAAAGAGGACGTTCATTGCTTTATATTATTTTTTACATTTGCACCCTCGAAATAGCACCTGTGGTATGGCTCGTTAAATGGCTCATATGAAACTGCTGTTTTGCTGAACCCATCACTTTTAAAATTAGTATCAAATTGAAAGTAAAGAGCATACTTGTATCGCAACCCGATCCTGGGGCAGAGGCTTCACCTTATAAAGATTTGGCCGACAAGCAAAAAGTGAAAATTGACTTCAGGCCTTTTATTGAAGTAAAAGGAATAGAAGGTCATGAATTTCGTAAATTTAAAATCAATCTTGCAGATTATGGTTCAGTGATTTTTACCAGTAAAAACGCTGTAGATCATTTCTTTAGAATTTGCGAAGAGTGCAGATATCAGGTTCCTACCGATTTGAAATATTTTTGCATGTCGGAGGCTATTGCTTATTATCTTCAAAAATACGTGGTGTATCGCAAGCGGAAAATTTATTTCGGCAGGCTTACTTTTCCTGATTTAATTCCGATGATAAAAAAGCACAAAGACGAAAAATTCTTATTACCATCATCAGATTTATTGAAGCCTGAGATACCCATGTTGCTCGAAAGCAATAAGATTAAATACACCCGTGCAGTATTGTATAATACCGTTTCAAGTGATTTGAGCGATTTAAAAGAAGTCTTTTACGATATTTTGGTATTCTTTTCACCGCAAGGCATTGTTTCTTTATACGAAAATTTTCCTGATTTTAAGCAAAATGAAACCCGCATAGCTGCCTTTGGCCCTACTACGCACAAAGCCGTATTAGACGCAGGCCTTCGCTTGGATATAAAAGCACCATCGCCCGAGTTTCCGAGTATGACGATGGCCTTAGAAGATTACATCAAAAAGGCCAATAAGGGATCTAAGTAATTTTACTGCAATAAAAAATATATTTTTATGATAGAAACAGATATTAGCACCCATATAGAAAACGGTATTGGGAGCATAGAATTCTATTCATCAGC
>CAYZUZ010000106.1:0-5319 GCA_964481795.1 uncultured Cryomorphaceae bacterium | reverse complement strand
TTCATGGTGCGAGGTGTTTTGCGCAAGCTCAGTACAGAAGTGATGGTTTGTAAGGTAGCGCCAAGTCTATTGGTGCCGTTGGCAATATTGGTAGGCATGCCGCTGAATATCATAAGCATAAGTGTAATGGCCGACCCATTTCCCGCCAACACATTAATGAATCCTGCGGTGAAACCTCCCAACACGTAAAGTGCGTACATCCACCATGTTTCTATCAAAACTATTTCTTCCATCAAAGGTGTTTTTTCATGAGGTAAAAAAGTAAAAATCCTGACAATAATGCCAAGCCTAAGAGTAGAAAACCCAAGCTGTAATTTAGAAAGAGTATATGACCTACACCAAATAAAACAGAATAAGCCATAATAATGGCACTCAACCACATTAACAGCAGAGGCAGCAGGGCTTTATTCGACTTTTTATCCATAGGTGCATCGCCTGGCAATTGCCAAAAGCCCAAAGGTTGAATGCGCTGTTTGAAGTTTTTAAGCACTTCAATATCTGTAGGTTTTGAAAAAATAGTGGCCAAAATCCAAAAAACACTACTACCTAAAACGGTAAAATAAAAAGAGCCATTATTTACCTGATAATCTTCTCCAAAATAAGGTTCCAAAATGTACATAGAAAACAGCAAAAGCGGAATGGGAGCCACCGTGGCTACAATTTCAGTAAGTGCGTTGATACGCCACCAATACCAACGTAGGATGAGCACTGCACCTAAGCCTGCACCACAGTTGATCAAAAAAACAGCAGCCGTGTCTATGGTTTTAATAAAGGAAGAGGCAATCAATCCTACTGCCATGATGAGCAAAGTAAATATTCTGCCTGAGCGTACATATTCGTCGTTGCGGTGAGGGGTTTTTTTTACAAATCTCAAATAAAAATCATTGACTAAGTAACTAGAGCCCCAATTGAGCTGTGTGCTTATAGTACTCATATAAGCTGAAATAAAAACCAAAGCCATGATGCCTTTGAAGCCCATAGGGGCATGTTCGCCAATGACCATTACATAGGCACGTCCAAAATCCTCAACCGGTAATTCCGGATACAAGACCAAAGCGATCAAACCTACAATAATCCATGGCCAAGGTCGAAGACAATAATGGGCTATTTGAAAAAACAAACTGCTCCATACGGCTTCTTTTTCATTGCGGGCACTCATCATCCGTTGCGATATATAGCCACCTCCACCAGGCTCAGCACCAGGATACCAAGAGTTCCACCATTGCAAGGCTGCATAGCTGAAAAAAGCGCCTATCGACAATGCAAATGTGCCTACACCACCTGTGGCACTGCTCAATTGGGGCATAAAATCAAATCGCCATGCCGGAAGTTTTTCTTTAAGACCTGCCATGCCGCCTATTTCGGGCAAATCGAGCCCTATCCACGCCAGGGCAATGCTGCCTGTAATGGCTATGATGAATTGCAAGGCATCGGTATATACAATGCCCAGCAGACCCGATAAACTGGCGTAAATAGCTGTAAAAATCATCAATAAGGCCATATAGAAAAAGGCTTGACCATAATCTAAACCGAAGAAAACCTCGAGGATTTTTATCATTGCTGAATTGACCCAACCAATGATAACGGCATTGAGAAACAAGCCTAAATAAAAAGCTTTAAAACCTCGTAGATATTGTGCACGGAGGCCGCTGTATCGCAATTCTATCAATTCAGGCTCGGTGAGAATGCCCGCTCTTCGCCAATATTTTGCAAAGAAAAATGTGGTGAGCATTCCTCCCATAAGCATATTCCACCACAGCCAGTTGCCACTTACTCCGTGTTGGGCTATTTTTTCGGTAACCCAAAGGGGCGTATCTGCCGCAAAGGTGGTGGCTACCATGCTGAGGCCCAGTAAATACCAAGGGAGTTTTTGGCCTGCCAAAAAGTAAGATTTGCCATCGGTGGTGCCTTGTTTGCGCAAGCGCCAATTGAGCACAAAAAAGCCCAAAATTCCAAAAAATAGGATGAGTAAATCGGGTAGGGCAAGCGTGGTATCTTTCATTAAGCCAACAGTTTATCTGCCCAATTTTGCAGTGGGGTGTTGTCAAAATTTCCAGAACTCATCAATAAGGTCACTGTGCCAAGTGGCTGTGCCTGCAAGAGCTCTTTTTCAAGCGTTTGTATATTGTCAAAAATTTGATTTTCTTGTAAATTAAATGCCTCAGCTACAATAGCTTTATTCAATTCAGGTAGTTTTTTGTGTGCTACAGCTTTGGGATTGTAATATACAAAAATTTCATCGGCTCCTTGCACGCAATTGCGGTATTGTGGCATAAAGTTTTGATTGAGACTACTGAAGGTGTGCAGCTCCAAGCAGGCACGTACTTTTTGGCCTTTGTACTTTTCCAATACAGCACCCAGAGTTGCTTTCACTTTACTTGGAGCATGGGCAAAATCAAGATATACTGTTCCTTTTTCGTTGGTTGCTAAGGTTTGTAGGCGTTTTTGGGCGCCTTTAAAACTCATGATACCGGTATAAAATTCCTCATCCATGATGCCCATTTGACGGCAAATCCATCGGGCACCTTCTATATTGGCCATGTTGTGTGCTCCAAATATTTGAAGAGGCATTTCACCTTCGGGCGTAAGTAGGTAATAAATACCATCCATCACTTGATAATCATGTGTTTTGTAAGGTATTCTTTTAAATACTTTGGGATAATTTTCAACTAATTTTTTTACCTCAGGGTCTTCTTCAAAGTAAATAAGTGCCGAACCGGCCTGTGTCATTTCCAAAAATTGCTCAAATTGCTTGAGGTATATTTCATAGGTAGGAAACACATTCATATGGTCCCAAGCAATGCCGCTTATTAAGGCAATATTGGGTTTATAGCTTAAAAATTTGGGACGTAAATCGGTAGGTGATGCAGGATATTCATCGCCCTCGATTAGCATAAATGCCTTGTAATCAGATAGTTGAACCATGTTTTTAAAGCCATCTAGCTGAGCGCCTACCATAAAATCAGTTTCTACACCCGCCTCTTTACATACGTGCAATACCATAGCGCTGATGCTTGTTTTACCATGACTTCCTGCTATTACCACGCGGGTTTTGTCTTTTGAGGCTTGGTATAAAAATTCAGGATAAGAAAGCAACTCCAAGCCCAGCTCTTGAGCGCGCAATAATTCTGGATTTTCACTACGCGCATGCATACCCACAATCACTACATCGAGCTCTTGTATTATTCTGTTGGCATCCCAGCCCAAGCTTTCAGGCAGCAGACCAGCTTGTAGCAATCTGCTTTTGGAGGGTTCAAAAATTTCATCGTCGGAGCCACTTACTGTGTGTCCTGCATCATGAAGGGCAAGGGCCAAATTGTGCATGGCGCTGCCGCCTATTGCAATGAGGTGTATTTTCATTGTTCGAGAAAAAATTTAAGTCTAATATGTGCATCGAAATTAAAAATCACGAGCCTTTTGGAAGCCATTTTAGCTTATGCAAAATTAGCCCTAGCACATAAGCGCTGAGCATTCCCCACGCTATGCCTATTATATTGGCCAAAATATCTCGTATGCTTCCTGAGCGACCCGGGATGTAATTTTCTTGCAAAAATTCAATTATTACACCTATTATTAAGAGTATAAAAGCTGCAATAATCAAAGAAAGAGAATGGTTTTTGGGCTTGGTAAAAAAATGATTTTGACCCAAATAAAACAAAAAAGAGGCCAAGGCATAAGCTCCTGAGTGGAGTATTTTATCATTGACGCCTTTTACTACTGATGGTATTTTGTTTGAGGGCAAAAGCATGGCCACCAACAATACCACCAGCCATATCATAGCTGGTATATAGTAAGGTAAGCTCTTTTTTGGTTTTATAAAGATTTGCATACTTTTTAAAAAAATACAACAACAAAAAAGGCGCTTTTGGGCGCCTTTTTTCTTATGAACTATAAGTGACTAAGCACCAATTAGGTTTTTGTAATCGGCTGCACTCATAAGGTGCTCGCGGTTATCGTCGCTTAGCCTTACTTTAATCATCCAGCCTGCTCCGTATGGGTCTGAATTTACCAATTCGGGGCTGGTAGTTATTTCTGGATTTACCTCAATAACTTCACCCGCTACAGGCATAAAAAGGTCTGAAACTGTTTTTACGGCCTCTACTGAGCCAAAAATTGCCTCAGCTTCTAGCGCTTCGCCTTCGGTTTCAATTTCTACAAATACGATATCACCCAATTCGCTTTGAGCAAAATAAGTAATGCCAATGGTGGCTACATCGCCTTCGATAGCTACCCACTCGTGGTCTTTGGTGTACAATAAGTTATCTGGATAATTCATATGCTTTAAATTTTCATGCAAACCTAATGGATATTCGCCAAAAAAGTAATGATTTGTGCTCGTTTGCAGAATTTTTTTAGTAAGCACTAACATCTTACTCGTTTTTGGTCGTCTTTACTGTATTATATTTGACTTTTTAATCCCATCAAAACATGAAGTTTTTAATTTTCAAACCGTTATTTTTTATAGTCTTGGCATTGCTTGCTGGCTGTGAAAAAAAATTTGTGTGTACCGAAGAGTTTCGTACATATTCTGTAGTTGCGCTCAGAGCAGATGGCATCCCATTTTTCCCCACTCAATTTTATCTTATTCAAGGTGCGGATACCCTCCTGACTCGTGAAACCTACGAACATCCGGATTGGATGGAAAATTCAATCATGATTTTTAACGACAATAACATGGTGCATACCGATACAAAGGGCAAAATATTCAGATTTACAGGTTATTCGGATGGGGCCATGCTGTTTGATGAAGAATATGTGTTTAAGCACGACAATTGTCATGTCATCAAAGTTTCAGGCAAAGAAGTGATCCAAATTCCTTAAGGAAATCTTCTTTTTTAAAAGCTGAGATACAAACCATGTAGTAGTTTGAAAATGAGAAACAAAGAATATTCAAAGTGGAAATACTTAGGTTATAAGCTTTTATTCGTTTTTTCGACACTTATATTCACCAATGGCTTGCACGCACAAAGTACTTTAAGCAGTGAGAAAGAGTTTGAGTTGAAGTACAGAAATGCTCTTAAAATCACTCCCATGAGGTGGCTAACACCCGTGCATCCTGGCTTTGAACTCGCTTATGAGCGGTTTTGGAATTCCTCTTTTTCAACCCAAATAGTGGGTACTTGGCTTTTTCATAGATCATTAAGCAATGTTATAAGGGATGAGGATTATCAAGTAAGGGGTTACAGACTCGCTTTTGAGCCTCGTTATTATTATAAAGTAAAAGAAAAGACCCGGTATTTTGTTGGTTTTGATTTCAATTATTTAAGAAATACCTCACAAGGAGCTCAAGATATAAGGGCATGGAATGAAACTCCAGAT
>CAYZUZ010000105.1:0-5341 GCA_964481795.1 uncultured Cryomorphaceae bacterium | reverse complement strand
TTACCCATAAGTATTTTCTTAAAAGACGAAACAGGACGATATATTTTCGTAAACAAAGACACCCTCAATCACCTAAAAATAAGCGAAGACGAAATTATTGGAAGGAAAGACATCGATATTTATCCTAAGGAGCTTGCAGAAAAATACACCTACAGCGATAAAAGAGCCCTCGAAGATGGATTGTACACATTTGAATTAGAACAAGATACCCCTTGGGGCGTAGAAAACATATTTGGTGGAAAAATTTTGCTTAAAGTTCCAGAAAGAAATACAAAACTCATTATAGGCTTCAGTGTAGACATAACTGAAAGAGTAAAAACACAAAGAGAGCTCAACGAAAAATCTGATTTGATAGACCAAATCTTAAACACAAGTCCCAATCTTATTTTTATAAAAAATAAGCAAGGCAACTTAGAGCTTGCCAATAGAGCTGCTTTAGATATATTAGGACTCAATGCCGAACATAAATTTATCGAGATACAGCCTGAAAATTACTTGGCATCAGAGGAACTAGCTGAGTATAAAAGATCAGACGAACTGGTGTTTTCTGAAGGAAAGAGCATCACCGTAGAAGAGAAAATGACCCTTAGAAATGGTGAAGAACGCTGGTATTTGAGCAATAAAACGCCTATACAAACCAAAAATGGCCTAGGAATACTTTGTGTAGCTACAGATATTACCGAATTAAAAAATTACGAAAATGAGCTGATCATCACCAAAGAGAAAGCGGAAGATGCCACCCGAGCCAAATCTCAATTTTTGAGTAATATGAGTCATGAAATAAGGACGCCTATGAATGCAATCTTGGGATTTTCGGAGTTGTTGCAGGAAGAGGATTTGAGTCCCAAAGGATTAAGTCACTTAGACAACATCACCTACTCGGCAAAAAATCTACTGGTCATTATCAATGATATTCTCGATTTCTCGAAAATAGAATATGGAAAAATGCAGTTGACTTCCAGTGCCTTTGCACCGCAAGAAATCCTAGATCACATTCAAAAAACACTCAAATCAAAAGCTGTAGATAAAGGAATCAACCTACTGATAGAAAAACACCCCAGCCAGGAAAAAACTATTTTGTTAGATAAAGTACGACTCAATCAAATATTGATCAATCTAATTTCTAATGCGATTAAGTTTACCCATGTAGGTGGCGTAAACCTAAGCCTTATAGTAGATAAAGGCAAAATGGAAATCGAAGTACAAGATACAGGCATAGGCATAGCTAAAGAATATCTTGACACCATTTTTGATAGCTTTCAGCAAGAATCAACCACCATCAATAGGGCCTATGGAGGTACAGGCCTTGGACTCAGCATTACCAAAAAATTGGTAGAATTAATGAATGGCACCATTACATTGCAAAGCGTAAAAAATATAGGCACCACCTTTACAGTGCAGTTGCCAGTAGACTATCCTGCACAAGAGCCTGTAAAAGGAAAAGCCCCAATAGAAATACAAAACAATCCAGAATTTTTAGCTGGTAAAAACATCCTCGTAGTTGAAGACAATGAACTCAACTCCAGACTAGTAGGTTTTATACTAAAAAGTTGGAAAGTCAATTTTGACGTAGCCAGCAATGGATTGATAGCCGTTGAAATGTGGAGTAAATACCCTTACGATGCCATCCTTATGGACATACACATGCCCGAAATGGATGGTTACGAAGCCACCCGAAACATAAGAGCCTCCCAAGCATCAGAATCACAAAACCCCAATACAGTGCCCATCATTGCACTTACAGCCGATGCCTTTGACGAAACCCGAACCAAAGCACTTGAGGCAGGCATGAACGATATGATTACCAAACCTTTGAATAAAGATTTGTTAATACAAACATTATATAAATTATTTTACACAGAAGGCAAGTAGATTGTATCACATTAAACAATTCTTTATAAATTTGTTATCCATAAATAAATCGCTTTTAATTAGACTTTAGTATCGATGAAAAACATCGCCATTTTCGCCTCGGGCAAAGGTTCAAATGCAGAAAACATTTCCAAGTATTTTGAAGAAAGTGAAATAGCACGTATTGTGCTTATTTGTACAAACAATAAAAATGCAGGTGTGCTTGATAGAGCCAAAATGCTGGGACTTCGCAGTTTGGTTTTTAATACCGAAGAGCTCAGTAATGGCTCGGTATTACAGAAACTACAAGCCTCCAAAGTAGATTTGATTGTACTTGCTGGTTTTTTAAAAAAAATACCCGATTCCATTTTAGAAGCATATCCTAACAGAGTCATCAATATACACCCTGCCCTATTGCCTGATTACGGAGGCGAAGGCATGTATGGTAAGCATGTACATCAAGCAGTGGTAGATAATGAAGAAGAGGAAACAGGAATTACCATACACTATGTATCAGATGAATATGATGAAGGCGAAATCATATTTCAAGAATCGGTAGATGTTGATCCTGATGACACGCCTGAAGATGTAGCTTACAAAGTGCATCAACTAGAATATCAACACTATCCAGCTGTAATTGAATGGGTTATACAAGAATTAGATGAGTGATAAGCCTAATCAAAAAGACCCTATCTATCTTTATACCGATGGAGCCTGCAGTGGCAATCCGGGGCCGGGAGGCTACGGTGCCATACTGCAATACAGAGGCAAAGAAAAAATATTGGCACAAGGTTATGAGCGTACTACCAATAATAGAATGGAACTCAAAGCCGTAATAGCTGGCCTAGAAGAGCTTAAAACACCTGGCTGGCAAGTAATTGTGGTTACCGATTCAAAATACGTATCGGATGCTTTCAACTTAAAATGGATATTTGGTTGGGTAAAAAAAGGGTGGAAAAATGTTAAAAATCCGGATCTATGGCAGCAACTTTACAACCTTACCCGCAAGCACAATGTAAGCTTCACTTGGGTAAAAGGCCACGCTGGACACCAACAAAACGAAAGGTGCGATCAATTGGCAGTAAAAGCCTCCTTGCTAAAAAATTTACCTATTGATGAAGGGTACGAGCGCACAATAGGAATCTTATTATAAATTAGCCTCGGTTTAAATTTTTTTTATCATTGAGTAAACTAGAAATTATATTGTCACTAATTTTCTTGTACTACGTTATCATGGGGTATTACAAGGGCTTTACGCGTCAGCTATTCAGCTTACTCACTTTTGGGGGCGTGGTAGCAATGATTTTATTTATGCTTAATTATCACAATACCCACATGCACGATGAAGGCTATGATGGAAAAAACATAGCCATGTGGTCGGCCATTATTTTCGTGTTATTTATTGTCATCATGTTTTTTTTGAGTCATCAGGTAAAGAGGACCTTGGAAGAGGCAAGCCTAGGGCCACTCAACAAACTAGCGGGCGTACTTATAGGTGTATTAAAGGGTTCTCTTATACTATTTGCTGTGGTTTGGTTTGTAGAATTCATGCGCCAAGAAATTGACTTCGTACATGAACAAGAACTCAAAGAAATGGTCATGTATCAATATATAAACGAAAAACGCATATCAATTGTCAACGAAATTTTTCCCAAAGAAGGTGAAACTGTGTCTAATGATACTCCTAACATCTTGGACTTGCCTCAAGACTAATGCTCAATCAAAGGTAGAAATACTACAGCAAAAAACATCATATTTTTACAGCAAGCAAGACCAAGGCATGTATGTCTTAGGCTCATGGGCAGTAGCCAACATAGTAGGAGGCTTGGCCTTGCGATCAAACAGCATAGGCACAGAACGGTATTTTCACGAAATGAATGCCGGGTGGAATAGCGTAAACCTGATACTTGCTGGTGCTGGACTTTTGGCAAAAAGAAAAGAAATTGCCGATTACCAAACGCTATCCAACAAGATGATTGCAACAGAAAAAACTTTTTTATTCAATGCAGCACTCGATATAGCTTATATGACTGCCGGATTGTGGATGTTAGATGCATCTGCCTACAGACAAAATGACCAAGAAAGGCTGCGTGGCTATGGACAAAGTCTTCTACTGCAAGGTGGATTTCTCTTTGTTTTTGATCTAATTATGCATCAACAAACAGAGAAACAGAGAAAAAATTTAAATACAAAAAACACCTTAAGCGCAATGCCGCTTGGAACGGGACTAAGCATAACACTATCATTAAATTAACCACAAGATTAAAAAAATCTTAAATTATTTATGTAAATACAAGGCTTATCTAAGTCTCCTATGCTTTATTTGTAAAAAAAAATCCTCAATACTATGAAATACATCCTTATAGTAAGTGTTTTGATTCTTGGGCAGGTATTACAAGCACAAGAAAAAGAATCTTTTCAATATCAATACGTCAAACACAGCAAGCGAGTTCCACCACAGGTTTTGGAAAGTTTTACAATAAAAGCAGCCAACGACATCAAAAGTAGAGAGGCAGTACTTAAAGGAAAAGAAAAAAGAGACGAGGCTTACTTCCTTAGGCACAACGCCTATTACATGCACAAAATGCTCAACAACGGCTTTATCTACTTTGGCGATACCATCACCAATTATTGTGATGCAGTACTCGACAAGCTTTTGGAAAATGACATTTCACTTCGAAATAAATTCACTGTATTTACGGTAAAATCACCTGAGGTAAACGCTTTTATGACCCACGATGGTTACATGTTTATCAACTTGGGCTTATTGGCACAAATCGAAAATGAAGCGCAGTTAGCCTCCATAATGGGGCACGAAATAGTGCATTACTTAGAAGAACACGCCCTGTCTGGCCACAAAGAACTGCAAAAACTCAAAAGACAAGCAAGCATCTTTAAACCACAAACCACCAATGATATCATCAATAATGTATTGAATTACTCTAAAGATTACGAATATGCAGCAGATTCATTAGGTCTCGATTTTTTTATCAAAGCAGGCTACAAAGCGGAAGAGTCTACCCAAGTAATGGACATATTGCTATACTCCTACCTTCCTTACGACGAAGTAGAAGTGGATTACAGCTTTCTAGAAATAGGGAAGTTGAAAATCCCAGCGTATATGCAAATAAGAAAATTCGGAGATTTGACTGCGGAAGAAGATGTGGACGACTCAAATAGCACACACCCCAATATTGCAAAAAGAAAAAAGGAACTCAATAAAAAAATAAAACGCCTGGGAGCAGAGGGAGGTGCATTGTACAAGCTAGGCCAAAGTGACTTTGAATATGCACAAAAGCTTGCCCGCTACGAAATAAGCCGACAAATGCTCGTAATGGCTGATTATGACAAAACGCTGTATCACAACTTCTTAATGAGTCGCGATTACCCAAATGATGAATATCTTACCTTAAATACTGCCATTGCTTTAAGTGGATTGATGGAATACTTATCGTCTAAACAAACCTCAAAAGTAGTAGGCAGCAAGAAA
>CAYZUZ010000104.1:0-5342 GCA_964481795.1 uncultured Cryomorphaceae bacterium | reverse complement strand
TATAAAACACCAACTCCAAACCTTTTCTTTCTGAGCTTACTTTAGAAGCCATTTCATTCAACAAGTCGAAACTATAATTGAAGGTGTTTTCAGAATCCTGTGCAATAAAACCATCGTGCAATAAGTCATTGATATCAAATCCTTTGCTTGTCCAAGCGTTTTTCACATAATCCTTATAAGTAACATCACTTCTAGTCCAGGTAAGAAGACAATCTTGCCATTGGCGTGTTTCAAACAACGGAGAAATAGTAGGCTGCATAAAAGTGTAAGCTCCCGTAATGGGTGAGCCATCACCCCACGACTCGAGGGAGTGGTGAGATGCTACAATGTACTGAGCCTTGCTAGCCGTTTCATGCAGTTTATCTGTGATAGCTACCACAGTATCTACTTTTTGTAGCGCTTCGGTAAATTCTTGACCATTATTGCGATTGTATCCAGGGTTGGCTCCCGCGATGATAATGGCTCCTACTTGTCCTGCTTTCATATCTTTTAATAGGGCCTCGTAAGCTGTATCATCACCTCCGCGCAGCTCAATGAAATGCGTAGCAGATACAGTTTGACCCATATTTCCAAGTATATGATTAATAGATGCCGCCAAATATTCACTTACTCCGCAGTTGTAGCCATTGAGAACAATACTTGTACCTCTATTGGCCCATAACTCTTCTGCTACATTATCAAGCGAAGCATCGATTGAGGTTTTTGCACTTTTTAATGAAGCTACTCCAGCTTTTGCTGCTAGTTTATTGTACAAATAAGCTAAGGCAGCTTGGTTTTCGCTTGGCTTAAGTTTGATTCTCTTATCTGCATTAGAACCGGTAAGGCTCATATTAGCCTCTAATTGGATATGTCTTGACATATCTTTTCCGGGTAATCTGCGTTTTGCATAATCGCCTTCAACGCTCAAACCATTGTAATCATTGATAAAATCAGAGGCAAACGAAACTATTAAAGACGCTTTATCTAAGTGAATTACTGGGAATTTTCTTTGACCACTAATTTTTTCCCAAGCTTTGAGTTGATTTGAAACTGAAAGTGCATCTAATTGAATATGATTGAAGGTCTCCCACTTTTCCACCAAGCTATTGATGATGTTTTGTGAAGATGGACTGTTTACCGTATGAGTAAGCAAGACCACTCTTTTGCCAACTCTTACAGCCTTTTCGATACCGGCTCTCACCTCATTATCCAATTGATCATAAGTAATAACAGCTCCATCTTTCATAGGCTGCGTTACTCTTGTGGCATCATACAGGTTCAAAACAGCGCCTTGAACTTGTGCATTGGTGCAACCATTTACCTTGGCGTCGGTGTTGGGTTCGTATTTGATTGGGCGACCTTCGCGGGTTTTTACTAAAACAGAGGCGAAGTTGCTGCCATCATCATATGTAGAGGCAAAAAAACTTGCTATACCAGGTACCAATTTATCAGGCGCTATCACATAAGGAATAGACTCTACTATAGGAGCCTCGCAAGCAGCTAAAGTAGCAGCAGCTGTCGAAAATCCTAAATATTTTAGAAAATCTCTTCGGGAAGTTTGGGTATTTTCGAGGGTCGATTTATTGGATAGGAAGCTCTCTGTATCCATGTTAGTAGCAAACTCGTTGTTTTTAAGCTGCTCTACTACAGGACTATTATCAAGTTCCTCTATAGACTTCCAGTACTTTTTTGTTGTAGCCATTGTATATATAAGTGCTGTTATTTTATTAGTAGTGACATTTTCCACACTCCAATCCACCAATCATTTCCACAGTTACTTTATCCGTGTTGTGTTTGGCCTTCAGCTTCTCGTGTAGCTCATCGTAATATCCGTTGGTGGCTGTTTGTACCTCAGTTTCGCGGTGACAATTGATACACCAGCCCATGGTTAGCGTTGAATATTGATAAACCTCTTCCATTTCCTCGATAGGTCCATGGCAAGTTTGGCACTCTAAGCCACCCACATTTACGTGCTGTGCATGGTTAAAATAAGCCAAATCAGGTAGGTTGTGAATTCTTATCCATTTTATAGGCTTCTCTTCATATCCATCTATATAAGAGCTGGTCTCTCTGTCAAAACCTACAGCTGCGTATATTTTATCAATTTCTTTGGTGCCAGTTTCTGTTCCTTCTTGAATGTAAGTATGGCAATTCATACATAGCCCAGCTGAGGGTATGTTGGAATGTTTACCTTTTTCTGCTCCATAGTGGCAATATTTACAATCAATTTCATTGATACCTGCATGTATTTTGTGAGAGAAGGCAATGGGTTGCTCAGGTTGATATCCTTGCTCTACTCCTATTGTTAGGAGTCCTAGATACAATTCTTTTAGTAAAAACACAGTTACTACTATAGCCAATACAGCAATTACTTTTTGATTTTTGATAGCAGCTCTAGTAAATGAAGATGTATCATCTATAAGTGTAGAAGTTTCTTCGCCTTTAATTATCTTAAGCGTGTTTTTTACTTTGGCCAATACTGCCAACAAAATCAATAAAATAATAGAAAGACCTGCAATCAGCCATAGATTGAGTGAAGGATCAGCTGCGGGTGCTGTTGTAGTGGGTACTGCTACTGTTCCATCACCACCAGTGGGAGGAGCAGCAGGTTTGTTGCCTACTATAGTATAAGCCAATATAGCTTTTATGTCCTCATCACTGAATTGAGGGTAAGCAGGCATGGCTGATTTATTGTATTCTTCATAAATAGCAATGGCATCCTTATCACCGCTGGCTCTTAGCTCGGCATTGTTTCTTATCCATTTGATTAACCATTCCTGCTCTCTGCGCTGGGTAACATCGCCCAATGCAGGACCTACCAATTTCTTATCTAATTTGTGACAAGCAGCGCATTGTTGGTTATAAAGCTTCTTTCCTAACTCGGGGTCTCCTGGCAATTCCTCTCCATCTTGAGCAGCGATATTCAGGCTTGAAAAAACCATAAACACCATAGCTACTAAACCTACCCACCTGTGTCGAATAACATATTGTTTCATATAAGTTGACTTGTGTAGTGCATTTACATTATTGGAGGGCAAATTTAGTACACAAAGAAAATCGGGTTTACCTCGCTTCATATCCTTATTTAATTTAAAATCGTTCTAAATTACAATCATTAACTCCTGAAAAATAGACATTGTAGCCAATCATTTTGTTTTTTTGCAGTCAATCACCCCCCATAAAATGAAGATTTTTCAATTATTTTTAAATGTTTGTCTGCTTAGTTTAACCACTCATTCAGTACTCCAAGCCCAAAACAAAGGCCAACTAGAAATACAACTGCCGCCTGCTTTTGATGACTTGGCAAAGGAAGGGATGAAAGCCATGCAAAAAAATGGTATTTCAGGTTACCGATTACAATTATTTACAGGTAAAAAATCGGAAGCCGACTTGATAAGAAAAAAATTCATGGATGCCTATCCTGATGTAGGTGCCTATATCGTGTTTGAAATACCCAACTACAAACTTCATGTAGGCGATTTCAGATTAAAAATTGAAGCTGAGGGTTTTAGAGAAAAAATATCTGAAGAATTTAGGGGAGCCTTTGTATTAAGTACCACCATAGTCCCATTTTTGTCGAAAGTGGATTAAACATCGCCTTATCTTTGTGCTACACAATAGAGCCTTTTCTGAAAGGTATGTTGCTTCATAAAAATACTAATTGATTACTTAGATGAAATATAAAAGAATACTACTTAAACTAAGTGGAGAGGCCTTGATGGGCACACAACAATACGGTATAGACCCCTCGAGGTTAAACGATTATGCCAAAGAAATAAAAGACGTAGCAGACCACGGGGTAGAAATTGCTATTGTAATAGGCGGTGGTAATATATTTAGAGGCGTATCAGGTGCTAGTAATGGTATGGACCGCGTGCAAGCCGACCATATGGGTATGCTTGCTACTGTGATCAATTCACTTGCCTTGCAAAGTTCATTAGAAAATACAGGCGCCTATACCCGATTGTTATCTGCCATTGAAATGCATAAAATTGCCGAGCCCTTTATAAGACGCAGGGCCGTAAGGCACCTTGAAAAAGGCCGTATCGTTATTTTTGCCGGTGGCACTGGTAATCCTTACTTCACTACCGATACCGCAGCAACCCTCAGAGCCATTGAAATCAATGCTGATGTGATACTCAAAGGAACGCGTGTAGATGGCATATACACAGCCGACCCAGAAAAAGATTCAAGTGCTACAAAGTATGATACCCTATCCTTTAAAGAAGTGTATGACAAAGGCCTCAATGTGATGGATATGACAGCCTTTACCTTGAGCAAGGAAAATTCGTTGCCCATATTGGTTTTTGACATGAATACACCGGGGAATTTGAAAAAAGTAGTATTT
Organism: uncultured Cryomorphaceae bacterium; assembly: GCA_964481795.1. Classification (GTDB taxonomy): domain Bacteria; phylum Bacteroidota; class Bacteroidia; order Flavobacteriales; family Schleiferiaceae; genus CAYZUZ01. Next base: position 1,015 of record CAYZUZ010000104.1, on the reverse strand, counting down.
GGCGAAAATGTAGGAACCTTAGTAACCAATTAATAAAACTTAAAAACAATTTTTTTATTACAATGGAAGAAATAAATTTTATCCTAGATACCATGGATGAGGCTATGAAAAAAGCCTTACAGCATCTTGAAAAAGAATTATTGAGGGTAAGAGCTGGCAAGGCAAATCCTGCTATGCTCGATAGTGTAAAAGTAGATTATTACGGCAGCATCACGCCATTGAGTGGTGTAGGAAACATAAGCACACCTGATGCGCGAACCATTACCATACAGCCTTGGGAAAAAGGTTTGATTCATGAAATAGAAAAAGCCATCATGAACTCTGGGCTCAATTTAAACCCAATGAACAATGGCGACATGGTTATCATCAACATACCCGTGCTTACCGAGGAGCGAAGAAAAGACCTGGTAAAAACAGCTCGTGCCGAAGCAGAACATGCCCGCGTAGGAATACGTGCTGCACGCAAACAAGCCAACGATGAGCTTAAAAAATTACAAAACGATGGGGTATCGGAAGATTTGATCAAGATGAATGAAGACAAGGTGCAGAAAATGACCAACCAATATAATGCTCAAATAGACCAAATAGTGGACAGAAAAGAGCAAGAAATCATGACTGTTTAATATTTGCAATTGCAACAAAAATACAAGCCGCTTTTTGCGGCTTTTTTTATATCCGATATTCATTGGTTCACGCCAAAAAAGCCGCTCAACGTAGAAGGATTTCAACATCGATAAAACTGGGTTTGCAGAAAGCGCCCTGACGAAGGCCCAATAGCTGACTGAAGCAGCAGCCTACCTGAAGCTGTGCCTCAAGAGCGACCTAAAGGAAGCTCCTTGAGGCACTTGCGTAAGGAGGCTGATGCGAAGGCACTATGGGCTGTAGGCAGTTTAGGCGCCCAAAAAAATGACCCCAAGACTCACAACAAATACACTCCAAACAAAAAGCTCTTGGTAGAATTTCTTTTTGATGTAAAAGGCAAATCCGCTGAGCATGACCGCCATAAGCAAATGGG
>CAYZUZ010000103.1:0-5392 GCA_964481795.1 uncultured Cryomorphaceae bacterium | reverse complement strand
CGATAACTCCTAACGATAAAAAGAATAAGAAATCTGTTTTCTCACCATGAACACTGGCTGCTTGAGGTAAGATCCTATCACCCCAAATAAACACAGAAGCTACAGTAGTGCCTATAAGACCAAGCATAAATAAAAACATATACTTACCTTGAGCATCATTTTCCTTAGCGGTGGGCTGACCTACTTGATCACTTTCGTTGCCTTTTATTGCATTTGAAATCTCATAAATTCTAACAACCTGCGTTAATACGGCTACGGTTAGAACACATAATAAAACAATTAAAACTGTACTCATTTTTTCTTTTAATTAAATGTGATGATGCTCGCTTTCTATTCTCATCGGATGATACTCCATCAATAAAGGAGCTTTTGCTAATTGATTAGCAACAACCAAAATAAACATACCGCAATATCCTAGTAATAGTCCGATCTCCATAAATCCTATTCCCCATAATGCACCTACTGTGCCTGGCATAATCATATTGAAGAAATCCAACCAATGACCTAATAATATAGCAATACCAGCAGTTACTATAAATCCATTTTGTCGTTTTGAACCTCTACCCATTAAAACGAGAACAGGAAATATAAAGTTCAAAATAAGCATGGTAATAAATGGTGCTTTGTAAATTGTATACCTAGGCATGTAATAAGTCACTTCCTCAGGAATGTTGCTGTACCAAATCAACATGTATTGGCTAAACCATAAATAACTCCAGAAAATAGAGAAGGCAAACATAAATTTACCCAAATCATGAAGGTGATTTTCATTGACCCAATCCATATAACCATTTGATTTTAAATAAATGGTAACCAAGGTGATTACAGTAAGAGCTGAAACAAAATAACTGGCAAAATTATACCAACCGAAGAGCGTGCTGAACCAGTGTGTATCAATTGACATCACCCAGTCCCATGCAGCGGTAGAAGAGGTAACAGCAAAGAATACAATGAAAGTGGCTGATAGTCTCCAATTCTTCTTCCACCAGTCAAAATTACCTGCGGCATTGCCTTCTATCGAAATTTTTCTTAAATAACGCGCTGCCAAAACCCAACCTAAAATGTAAATCACTGATCGAATAAGAAAAAATATAGGATTCAAATAAGCCTCTTTACCAGCAATAATAGAATCGTAATTAGAGCTGTTGGGATCCATGATGCCATCAGCAGTCCAATGCCATAAATGATGCCCATGCAAAAACACGCCTGCAACAATAATTATTATCATAATGATACCTGGAATAGGCAAAAACATGGTAATTGCTTCCATAACCCTTTTTACGCCTACCGACCAGCCTACTTGCGCAGCATATTGAACAGCAAGAAAGAACAAGGTACCTAATGATATGCCTAAAAAGAAAATATTATTCACCAATAATGCAGCCCAAGGTCTGTTGGCAGCCCTATGATCATGGTGAGCGTGCTCTCCTTCATGATGTTCACCACCATGATGAGCATCATCACTCATAGCTGCCAATTCAGTATTATGGGCATCATGCGCTTCTGCTCCATGACCATAATCTGCAATAAAAAATCCATATACAAGTGCTAATACGCCTATAGCAATCAAGGCATAGCTCAAAGTTTTTAATTTGGAGGGTACTGTGAAATTCATTTTTTTATTAGTTTTCTTGTGTTTTACCATCGAGTTCACTTCGCAACGATTCTACGTAATGAACTACTTTCCAACGGTCGTTAGGTAGAACTTGAGCAGCGTGTGCACCCATAATTCCTTTACCATAAGTAATTACATGATAAATACTTACAGGTGTAAGCCCTGGTCTTGATGCCGATGAATAAGAGGGTACACCCACTATTTTCTCATTTTTGACCAAAACTCCATTTCCTTCGCCTTTATCTCCATGACATACAGAACAATAAATTTCATATTGTCTTTTGCCTTCAGCAAAATCTTCTTCTGAGATTTTTGAGAATTTTGAAGGATACTCAGTTTGAGTCAAAGACATTTGATATCCCTCTGGCGTATTTGAATTCATGTAAGTAAAATAACCTCTTGGGACAGTTCCGTCCACTACAGGCAAAGCCATAGCACCATTAGAAACATTGGGGTTTGCTTCATAGGTTTTAAATGAAGGGGAACGGTACATATTTGGCATATATTCATAGCCAGGAGTGGTTTTATCTTTATTACAAGCCACCAAACCTATAAGAGCTACAAAAAGCGCAATGACTGTAAAACGGAAATTTATTTTCATTTTAATTGGATTAATTCGTGATTTGGAATGTTACTCGACCTCTACTTCTTTTACAGTAATTTCTATGGCACCATCATTCTTAAGCAACTCGACAAGTTCATCTTGATTTCCAGTAGCGTCCACTTCCATCAAAAATTTATCATCTGTTGTTCTAGGATCTGGATTTTGAGTTTTTGCACCGGGATACAACTTGCTCACAATAAAGTAAGTCCAAACCATAAGGTGGGCAGCAAAAAATACAGTCATTTCGAAAATAACAGGTACAAATGCTGGCATATTCTTCCACCAAGTCATACTGGGTTTTCCTCCAATATTCTGTGGCCAGTCAATAATCATGATGTAGTAAGTTAATGAAATTGCGGTAATAAGCCCCAATAATCCATAAACAAAAGCTGCATTGCTTATTCGAGTAGGTTTAAGACCCATAGCATGATCCAAACCGTGAACGGGAAATGGGGTATAAACCTCATGTATATTATAACCTTTTGACTTGATATTTTTTACACTGCTCATCAATACATCGTCGTCGTCGTAAAGGGCAGCTACTACGGGTTTAGTGTTTGTGGCTGTGCTCATATTTCAGGTGGTGTTTTTTATGTTGTTCTCCAGATGACTTCACTATTGTTTTTAATTCAGCTTGTGCTATCACAGGGAATGTTCTTGCATATAAAAGGAAAAGTACAAAGAAAAACCCTATAGTTCCTATGAAGATACCAATATCTACGAAGGTAGGACTAAACATGGTCCAGCTTGATGGAAGATAATCTCTGTGCAACGAGGTCACTATAATAACAAATCTTTCAAACCACATACCTATGTTTACTACAATAGATATGATGAAAGAAAACATTATTGATGTTCTAAGTTTCTTAAACCACATAAATTGTGGGGAAAACACATTACATGTCATCATGCTCCAATAAGCCCAAAAGTAAGGACCTGTCGCTCTATTTAAAAATGCATATTGCTCATATTCTACTCCAGAATACCAAGCTATAAACAACTCTGTAATATAAGCCACGCCTACTATAGAGCCAGTAACCATGATCACAATATTCATAAGCTCAATATGCTGAAGGGTTATGTAATGCTCTAATTTGAACATTTTTCTCATTATAATAAGAAGGGTTTGTACCATGGCAAAACCAGAGAAAATAGCACCTGCAACAAAGTAAGGTGGAAATATAGTGGTATGCCACCCTGGTATTACCGATGTAGCAAAGTCCATAGATACTATGGTGTGTACAGATAGTACAAGTGGTGTGGCCAAACCTGCTAATACCAAAGAAACTTCTTCAAATCGTTGCCAATGTTTTGCTTTTCCACCCCAACCAAAGCTTAAAATACCATAGATATGTTTGATTACAGGACGAACTGCACGGTCGCGTAACATGGCAAAATCTGGTATCAAACCCACGTACCAAAACACTAAGGATACTGAGAAATAGGTAGAAATTGCAAATACGTCCCACAGCAGGGGTGAATTAAAGTTTACCCAAAGAGAACCAAAGGTATTTGGAATTGGGAAAACGAAGTAAGCCAACCAAATTCTACCCATGTGTATACCAGGAAACAAGGCTGCTTGAATTACAGAGAAGATGGTCATTGCCTCAGCAGACCTGTTTATAGACATTCTCCATTTTTGACGGAAGAGCAACAATACAGCTGAAATAAGGGTACCCGCATGACCGATACCTACCCACCATACGAAGTTCGTGATATCCCACGCCCAACCAACTGTTTTATTCAGTCCCCATACGCCTATACCTTCGCCTATTGTGTAGAGTATACAACCCACTCCCCATAGAAATGCAACCATAGCTAGGGAAAAAACAAGCCACCAAGATTTAGGCGCTTCCGTTTCGATGGGCTTTGCTACTTCTACAGTAATGTCGTGGTAGCTCTTATCGCCAATAATTAATGGCTCTCTAATGGATGATTCGTAATGCATCTTTTATTTCTTAAAAAATTAAGCTTTATTTCTAACTTTAGTTTGGTAAAATACTGAAGGCTTTGTTCCTACATCTTCAAGTAAGTGATAAGCTCGTTTATCATTACTCAAAGCTAAAACCTTACTTTCCTTGTCATTATAGTCTCCGAATTGAATGGCACCTGTACCACAAGCTTGCATACATGCCGTTTGAACTTCGCCATCGATAATCTTTCTTCCGGCTTTTTTAGCTTCTAATTTGCCCAGCTGAGTTCTTTGAATACAGAAACTACATTTCTCCATTACCCCTCTGCTTCGTACTGTTACATCTGGATTGAGCACCATTTTACCTAAATCTTCATTCATAGAATAGTTTACACCAAATGACTCAGGATTCTCATTGTATAGGAACCAATTGAACCTTCTTACTTTATAAGGACAGTTGTTGGCACAATAGCGCGTTCCGATACATCTATTGTAAGCCATGTGATTCATACCTTCAGCGCTGTGTACTGTAGCTGCCACAGGACAAACAGTTTCGCAAGGAGCATGATTACAATGCTGACACATCACAGGCTGGAATACTACTTCTGGATTTTCAGATGGATTTTCCAACTTCCCAAATCCTTTAAGTGAACCATTTTCGCCAAACAATCCATTGATATTATTCTTTGTCTCGATGTCTTGCGCAAATGTTTCTTCAGAGGAATAGTATCTATCTATTCGCAGCCAGTGCATATCGCGGCTTACACGTACTTCTTGTTTTCCTACTACAGGTACGTTGTTTTCTGCATGACAAGCAACAACGCAAGCACCACAACCGGTACAAAGGTTTAAGTCGATAGACATATTCCAAAAATGGCCTGTAGCATGATCGAATGAGGTCCATAAATCTGCCTTATCTGAAGTCACAGGCCCTTCGTGTGTTTCAAATTTCGTGCGCTCATTCCAACCTTTACGATCTTCAGATTGTGCTGGTTTATTTATAAATTCATCTAATGTTACCTCCTTTACGATGGTACGTCCCATCAACGTTCCGTGCAACTGAACACAAGCAAACTCATGCTCGCCTTCCGCTAATTCTATCTCTACTCCTGATATCCAACTGCCATTGCTTTTTACCGCAAATGCATTTACACCTACATCATCACCTACTTTGCCTACTCCTTTGCGACCATAACCTACTGCCAAACCTAAGGTGCCATATTCTTGTCCTGGTTGAATCAATACAGGAACATTTTCTAAT